>WFOA01000013.1 GCA_015488325.1 Acidimicrobiia bacterium
CCCCCGCCCCCGTGGGGAATGGCGAAGGTCTTGTGGAGATTCAGATGGGAGACGTCGGCCCCCAACTCCCCGAGCCGGGCCACCCCGACGAGGGCGTTCAGGTTGGCACCGTCGACGTACACCTGGCCGCCGTGGCGGTGCACGATCTCACAGATCTCGACGATCCGGGATTCGAACACCCCGTGGGTGGACGGATAGGTCACCATCAGCGCGGCCAGCCGGTCGGAATGCTCTTCCGCCTTGGCGGCCAGGTCCTCCACGTCGACGTTGCCGTCCTCGTCACACGCGACAACCACCACCTCCATGCCCGCCATCGCCGCCGAAGCGGCGTTGGTGCCGTGGGCTGACGAGGGGATCAGACAAACCGTCCGCTGGGAGTCGCCACGGCTACGGTGGTAGGCGCGGATCATCAGCAGCCCCGTCAGCTCCCCCTGGGCACCGGAATTCGGCTGGACGCTGAAGGCGTCGTACCCGGTGATCTCGGTGAGGTAGTCGCAGAGCTCGTCGATGAGCTGGCGGTATCCCCCAGCCTGGTCGAGAGGGGCGAAAGGATGAAGCCCGGTGACCTCGGGCCAGGAGATCGGCTCCATCGCCGTCGTCGGGTTCAGCTTCATCGTGCACGAACCGAGGGGAATCATCGTTCGGTCGAGGGCCAGGTCCTCGTCGGCGAGCCGACGCAGGTACCGGAGCATCTCGTGTTCGGAGTGGTAGCGGTGGAACACCGGATGACTCAGATAGGGGGATGTCCGACGCGCCCAACGGGGGATCCCCGACTCCGACCCATCGACCGGTCCGGCCCCGAAGGCGGCGAGGACCTCCGCGACGACGGCGTCGTCGCAGGTCTCGTCGAATGCCACCGCCACCCGGTCTGCGTCCACCCGCCGCAGGTTGATGCCCCGCTCCCTCGCCGCCGCCACCACCGCGTCGGCCCGCCCGGGGACCGCCACGGTGACGGTGTCGAACCAGCTGTCGGCCGACGGCTCGACACCCCGGGCCCGAAGGCCTGCCACGAAGCGCGATGTGAGCCGGTGGATCCCCTCGGCGATCCGACGGAGGCCGTCCGGGCCATGCCAGCAGGCGTAGAGGGCCGACACGACGGCCAGGAGCACCTGGGCGGTGCAGAGGTTGGAGGTGGCCCGTTCCCGGCGGATGTGCTGCTCTCGGGTCTGCAAGGTCAACCGGTAGGCGACCCGGCCGGCGGCATCCCGGGAAACCCCCACCAGCCTCCCGGGGAGATGACGGACGAACCGGTCACGGGTGGCGACGTAGGCGGCGTGGGGGCCCCCGAACCACAGAGGCACCCCGAAGCGCTGGGTCGAGCCGACGACGATGTCGGCCCCCCACTCTCCGGGAGGGCGGAGCAGGGTGAGGGCCAGGAGATCGGTGGCGACCACGGTGACGACCCCGGCGGTGCCGGCACGTGTCAGCAGCTCGGCGTGGTCGCGGATCCGGCCCGACGAACCCGGATAGGAGACGAGGAGCCCGAAGGCGTCGGACAGGTCGAACTCGGCCGGGTCGGCCACCTCGACGTCGAAGTCGTGGGCCTGGGCCCTGGTGCGGAGGACGGCGATCGTCTGGGGATGGGTGTCGGCGTCGACCCAGAAGATGCGACCACCCCCCTTCGAGATGCGGTGGGCCATCGCCATCGCCTCGGCGGCGGCGGTGGCCTCGTCCAGCACCGACGCGTTGGCCACGTCCATGGCGGTGAGGTCCTCCACCATCGTCTGGAACGTGAGGAGCACCTCGAGGCGACCCTGGCTGATCTCGGGCTGGTAGGGCGTGTACGCCGTGTACCAGGCCGGGTTCTCGAGGACGTTACGGCGGATCACCGGTGGGGTAATGGTGTCGTAGTAGCCGAGGCCGATGAGGGAGCGGAACGGTCGGTTGCGCGCCATGATCGACCGCAGCTCCTCCAGCACCTCCACCTCGTCGAGGGTCTCGGGCAGCTCCAACGGTCGGGAGGAGCGGATGGCCTCGGGGACGGCCTGGTCGACCAGGTCGCCGAGGGAGGTCGCTCCAACGACGGCGAGCATCGCATCGATCTCGGACGGCCGAGGGCCGATGTGACGGGCGGTGAACGTTCTCGGGTCCAGCATCCTCACCCCTTGGTCGGTCGCTCCCCTGCTGTCCTCGAACACCTGAGAGTTTCACCCCGTACGGGGCTTGCTCCTTCGGCGGCGACGGTTCGCCTTCTCCAGCATCGCCTCGCCGGCACGGTCCTTTGTGCCTGAGAGATTCCGGGGAGGTTGCACCTTCGGCGCCCCCGAGATCGGGGGTCTCTCCCGCACCGGGTCGTCGGCGGTCCCGATCCTACCGGTTCGGCGGGGCGTTCCGCCCGACCGAACAACCGGTTGCAACCGGCACATACACATGTGTATGATCGCATGCGTCGGTGATGCCCCCCCACATCGCCGGCACCCCCAACCCCAACGGCAGGGGTGTGCGAGGCGGACCCTGGCAGCCCGCACCCGAACAACCCCCCTGTCGTGCTCTTCGTACGAAGGGCATCGCGGGGCTCCGGTTCCCCCCTTGCCGGAGCCCCGCACTCTTTTCCGGGTCTCCGTCGCCGCAAACCGCCGTTCGGTTCCCGGTCACACCGAGAAACGCACCACCATGACGTCGCCTTCGGCCATGACGTAGTCCCGGCCTTCCACCCGTACACGGTTCGCCCGCTTGGCGGCGTCCCAGCCGCCGGCGTCGACGACGTCGGCGATCGGTGCGATCTCCGCACGGATGAACCCCCGCTCCATGTCGGAGTGGATCTTGCCGGCCGCCTCGGGGGCGGTGGCTCCCCGCCGCACCGTCCAGGCGTGGGCCTCTTTGGGTCCGAGGGTGTAGAAGGTCAACAGTCCGAGGGCTTCGTACGCCGCCCGCACCACCGTCGTCAACGCCCCCTCCCCCAGTCCCATGGCCTCGAACAGCTCCGCCCGCTCCTCCGGTGTGAGACGAGCGCCCTCCTCTTCGATCTTCACCGAGAGAGCGACGACCGTGTCGGCGGGGGAGACGGCTTCGGCCACGGCGGCGACCATCTCCTCGGCGCCGACGGTCTCTTCGTCGACGTTCACCACCCACACCACCGGGGCCAGGGTGATCGGAGCGAGATCCCGGAATGCGGCCCGTTCGGCGTCGCCCCATTCCCGGTCCCGCAGAGGTGAACCTCCGGCCAGCCATTCGGCGGCCTCGGCGATCGCCTCGGCGGCCGGCCTCTTGGCCGGATCCGCCGTCGCCTCCTTGGCGATCCGTGGTGCCCGCCTGGAGAAGACCTCGTGGTCGGCGGCGGCGAGCTCCAAGGTGAGTTCCTCTGCCTGGTCGACGGGGTCGGTCCCCGACTCGTCGGCGGGGACGGCCGGGTCGGTGAAGGCCCGCAGGACCACGACGAGGGCCTCCATCTCCCGGAGCCGACCCAGGTAGGCGCCGGCGAGTCCCCCACCGTGCCCCGGTTTGGCCATCGCCGGGAGGTCGAGGAGCTCGAGGGTGGCGTGCACCACTTTCTTCGACCCTTCCACCCGGGCCGCCTCTTCCAGACGGGGGTCGGGGACCTTGGCCACCCCGACGTTCGGTTCGGTGGTGGAGAAGGGGTGGGGCGCGGTCGGTGCGTTCAAGCCGGTGAGGGCGTTGAAGAGGGTGGTCTTTCCGGTGTTCGGTAACCCGACGATGCCGAGTCTGGCCATGGGGCGAGCAGGCTAGCGACCCCCCGACTCCCTTTTGACCGCGCGAAACGCCAAATGCTGCCCGTTTATGCTGTCAAAACGCCCGGGTCGGCAGTCTTCGCGCCCGGGGTCGGCAGTCTTCGCGCCCGGGGTCGGCAGTCTTCGCGCCCGGGGTTGGCAGTCTTCCTTCGCGCCGGGGGTCAGCAGTTTTCGCGCCGGGGGTCAGCAGTCTTCGCCCGGGATGCAGACCTCACCGACCGGCGCCAGGGCCGACGAGACCAGCGGCGTGATGTCCTCGGCCTTCCGATACCCGAAGGCCAGGGGGACGACCCGAACGCCGTCGCGCAGAAAGAGGGCCGGGAACCCCTCCACCCCCATCCTTCGGGCCTCGGCGAAGTCCCGCCATGCCGCCTTCCGGCTGTCGTCCCCGATGAGGGCCTCCTCGAACGCCGCCCCGTCGACGTCGGGGAATTCGGCGACGAGGTCCGGATAGACGGCCGGGTCGGTGATGTCCACCCCTTCGGCGTAAAAGGCCCGCTGGACCCGCTCGAAGAAGGGCCATGCCACCTCAGGTGCGAACTCCCGGACGACGACCACGGCCCTCGCCGGGAGCTCGGTGTCGTAGACCCAGCCCTCCCGGTCCAAGAACCCCAGTTCGAAAGGCCGACCGGTGATCTCCGAGATCTTCGTCCAGGTGTCCCTCAGGTAGCGACGCAGCCGGTCGTCGAGGACCTGAGCCGACGGACCCGGCCGCAGGCCCCCCATCAGCACCCGCACTCCGAGCCCGTGACCTTCGGCCAGCGTCGCCAGTTCCGGACCGAACCCATAGCACCACGAACACATCGGGTCGGCGACGTAGAGGAGGTGGGCGCTCATGGTCGGACCAACCGTAACCGGCCTCCGGATGTTCCCGCGTCGGGTCCGTACCCGGTAGCGTGCAACCGATGCGCATCACCGTCGTGGGAGCAGGCTCCTGGGGCACGACCGTTGCCGCCTTGGCTGCCCGTTCGAACCCCACGGTCCTCTGGGCCCGCCGGGCCGAGCTCGCCGAGAACATCAACACGAGCGCCCAGAACCCCGACTACCTCCCCGGGTTCCGGCTCCCCTACGGCCTGCGCGCCACCGCCGACCTGGCCGAAGCGGTGGAGGGGGCCGAAGCGATCCTGATGGCCGTGCCTTCCCACGGATTCCGGACGGTGGCGGAGGGGATGGCGCCGGGCGTCGCCGACGACGCCCTCGTGGTCTCGCTGACGAAGGGGATCGAACAGAAGACCCTCGCCCGGATGACCGAGGTCCTCGCCGAGGTGCTCACCGACCACGACTCCGACCGGATCGGTGTCCTCACCGGCCCCAACCTGGCCCGGGAGGTGATGGAGGGCCAGCCTGCCGCCACCGTGATCGCGATGCGCGACACCGAAGCCGCGGCCCGCCTCCAGCACGCCCTCATGGATCCGACCTTCCGGGTGTACACGAACCCCGACGTCGTCGGGTGCGAGACTGCCGGCGCGTTGAAGAACGTGATGGCGATCGCCGCCGGGATGGCGAAGGGTCTCGGGTTCGGTCACAACACCCTCGCCGCCCTCATCACCCGGGCCTTGGCGGAGCTGACCCGGCTGGGGATCGCCCTCGGCGGCAAGCCCGAGACGTTCGCCGGGTTGGCGGGAATGGGCGATCTCATCGCCACCTGCATGTCGGACCAGTCCCGCAACAACCAGGTGGGCATGAAGCTCTCCCGGGGCCGCCGCCTCGACGACATCATCGCCGAGATGAACATGGTGGCCGAAGGTGTGAAGACCACCGAGGCGGTGTTGGAGCTGGCTCGGCGACACCGGGTCGAGGTGCCGATCGCGACCCAGGTGGGGAAGGTGCTGTACGAGGGCGCCCACCCTCGGGAGGCGGTCCTCACCTTGATGACGAGACGGCCGAAGGCCGAAGTCTGACCTCGGCCGAAGACGCGATACCCTCCAGCCGGTGCCTCCCGAACCGCCCCTTCTCCCCGTGTCACCATCCGGCGTCTTCCGGAACGTGGGCACTACGACCGGGCGACCATCGACGCCATCCTCGACGAAGGCTTCCTGTGCCATCTGGGGCTGGTGGTCGACGGGACCCCCCGGGTCGTCCCCACCCTGTACGCCCGCCGGGACGACCACGTGCTCATCCACGGTTCTCCGGCGGCGGCGAGCCTCCGGCATCTCCAGGGTGGCACCGAGGTGTGCATCGCCGTCACCCTGATCGACGGTCTCGTCCTTGCCCGGTCGGCCTTCCACCATTCCGCCAACTACCGGTCGGTGATCCTCTACGGGGTGCCTCGCCGCATCGACGACCTCGCCGAACGGCGGGAGGCTCTCGACTACCTCACCGACCGTCTCGTACCGGGCCGTCTCCCCTACCTGCGTCCGATGACCGAGCGGGAGGTCCGGGCGACAACGGTGCTCGAGGTCCCGATCGACGAGGCCTCGGCCAAGGTCCGCACCGGTCCCCCGGGCGACGACGAAGAGGACTACACCTTCCCTGTCTGGGCCGGGGTCCTGCCGCTCCGCCTGGAGCCCGGGGAGCCCATCCCCGACCCCCGCAACCTCGACGGTCTGCAGCCGCCCGACCACGTCCGGGGTTGGAAGAGGAAATGAGTGCCGACCGCCACGCCGTGCTGTCCACGTCCGAAGGACTCAACCGGGCCGCCTTCACCCCTTTGGACTGGGCCCTGTTCCTGTCGGTGAGCCTCATCTGGGGGTCGTCGTTCCTGCTCATGGACATCGGCCTCGACGCCTTCGCCCCCGGGGTGATCACCTGGCTGCGGGTGGCTCTCGGTGCGGCCGTGTTGAACCTGTCTCCCCGGGCCCGGGTGAAGATCGCAACGGCCGACCGGCTGCGGCTGGTGGTGCTGTCCTTCGTCTGGGTGGCGATCCCCTTCACCCTCTTCCCCCTCGCCCAGCAGCACATCGACTCGGCAGTGGCGGGGATGCTCAACGGGGCGATGCCGCTGTTCGCCGGGACGGTCGCCGCCCTCATGCTGCGCCGCCTCCCCCGCCGTCCCCAGCTGGCCGGGCTGGTGGTCGGATTCGCCGGGGTGGTGGCGATCAGCCTGCCCACGGTCGGTGAAGGACCCAGCGAGGCCTTGGGGGTGGTGCTCGTCCTCGTCGCCACCCTCTGTTACGGGTTCGCCGTCAACATCGCCGCCCCCGTTCAGCAGCGCTACGGGTCGATGCCCCTCATGGCGAAGATGCTCGCCCTGGCCGCCGTGTGGACGGCACCTTTCGCCGTCGTCGACCTCGGCGAGTCCGGCTTCGCCTGGGGGCCCTTCGTGGCGATCGCGATCGCCGGGGTGGTGGGGACCGGCATCGCCTTCGTCATCATGGCCACCCTGGTCGGCCGGGTCGGCTCCACCCGGGCGTCGTTCATCACCTACCTCATCCCCGTCGTCGCCCTGGCCCTGGGTGTCGTGTTCCGGGGCGACCGGGTGACCTCCCTCGCCCTGGTCGGTGTCGCCCTCGTCATCGTCGGCGCGATCCTCGCCAGCCGTCGCGACGTCTGAGCCTGCCTCTTCGCCACCGTGCGCGGACGGAAGCTCGTGACCTGCCCGGCGGATTCACCCTTCGGTCTGCGACGCCGCCGTCCCCGTTCCCCGCACCCGGCGCCGAATACGCCCTGCTCGCGGACGGAAGCAACGCCCTCATCTCCGAGTACCGACGAAACCTGCGGCCATGCGGGCATTTCTTGTCAGAGGTCGGCGATATATTGTGTATATGGACGATGTCGCACGTTGCGCCGTGGAGCTCCTGGGGTCGGGCGTCGAGGCTCTTGCGGCCGAGCAGGTGGAGAACGCCGACGGCTTCCTGTTGGCCGAACAGGTCGCAGAGCTGCGTCGCCTCGCCGACCGGCTGGAGGCGGAGGTCCTGCGCCGGGTCCGCCGGATCGACGACGAAGCGGTGGCCCCGAGCATCGGATACCCCTCGACGTCGGCGCTGCTGCGTCACCGGTGCAGGCTCCGCACCGGCCGCGCCCGGCGGATGGTCGCCGACGCCCGCCGCCTCGCTTCGATGCCCCTCACCGACAAGCTCTACACCGCAGGCGACCTCTCCACCGACCAGGTGCGGATCCTCATCCAGGCGGCCGAGACCGAACCCGAGGCCTTCGACCGGTGGGAACCGACCCTGGCGGACACGGCGCACACGGTGGAGCTCTGCGACGACCTGGCCGCGGTGGTCGCCCTCTGGCGCCAGCAGGTCCATCCGCTCCCCACCGCCGACGAACGGCAACTGTTCGAACGGCGAGCCGCGGTGATGTGGCAGAACCTCGACGGCATGACCGAACTGTGGGCCCGGTTCACGCCCGAGGTGGGAGCCCGGATCCGCCACCTCGTCGACGCCGCCACCGCTCCACCGCGGGTCGGCGACGGTCGATCGGCCGGCCAACGGCGCGCCGACGCCCTCGCCGACCTCCTCCTCGGCGACGGCGGCGGGCGGACCGAACTCGTCGTCCACACCGACCTCGACACCCTCACCGGATCCGCCTACACGATGGCCGACCCCGAATCCGGCGGCGTCTTCGGTCGCCGGGCCTTCGATCAGGCCTGCTGTGACCCGGTCGTCACCCGGGTCGTGTTCGGGCCCGAAGGCCAGCCCGTCGACGTCGGCCGTACCCGCCGGGTGGTCCCCGGCCACCTGCGCAAAGCGGTCGTCGCCCGAGACCGGCGATGTGCCTTCCCCGGCTGTGCCCGGCCGCCCAAATGGTGCGACGTCCACCACGTGGTCCCGTGGAGCCGAGGCGGCGAAACCAACGTCGACGGCCTCGTCCTCCTGTGCCGATTCCACCACACCCTCACCCACCTACACCGGCTCGCCATCACCTGGACGGGGGACGGTTGGAGCTTCACCGACTCCGACGGCCGCCCCTGGCCGCCGCCGATATGAACCCCCGGCTCTACCCCGCCGCTGCCTTCAAGGCCCGGAACATGAGGTCGGGATCTCCGAGACGGCGGCGCAGCTCCCGTTCCAGACCACCGATCGGGTAGAGGTTCTGGGGGGCACGGGGGTCCTTGTGGGGTGCCGAGGCGAACCGGGGCAGGGTGGCTGTCACCCGGTCTGCCAGCCCGGCAGCCTCGGCCACGGGTCGGTCAGCCGCGACCTCGCACCGGACGATGCCGCCCGCCACCGACCCAGGACCCAGACGGGCGTACCACGAGAAGCGACTCCATGAGGTGGTGGTGAGGAACAGCGGCGTCCGGGTCCCCGGGGTGAGGTCGTCCAGGACGGTCCGCAGCGCAGGAGGCAGGTAATGGACCCGTCGGGTCTTCACATACCCGACTGCTCCGGGGACGTGACGGTGATGCGACAACGGTCCGTCGACCACCACCAGGCCCGTCCCTGCATGCACCGCCGCCACCGTCCCTTCGAGTTCCCCCATCCGCTGTTGCAACCCCAGCCACAACCGCTCGGGGGTCTCCCCCACCGTCGGACGGACCTCGTAGGTCCCGTGGCGGGTCACGATCGGAGCTGCGTCCGGAGCCGACGTGAACAGCCCCCGCTCCACCACCGCGTCCACCACCTTCGCCTCTCCGTCCGTACAGCGCACCGCCCCTGCGGCGTAGACGGCGCAGAGCCCCAGCGTCGCCGGCGGACCGTGGATCCACACGTTGGCGTCGACTCGACGGACCCCGTCGACGAACAGCACGTCGTCGACAGGGTCGGACAGGGGACGGCGGGGAGCCCACCGGTCGGCGGGGACCTCCACCGTCGGGTCGACGTTGGATTCGGGCTCTTCCAGGTCCGCCGAGCCGGGTACCCCGTATTCCGGCGCCCAGGGTTCGACGGTGTACCGGGTGGTCATGCCTCCACCCTCTCCACCGTGGCCGTGGTCGGCCCCGAACGGACCTCGAAGCGCACCGGCAGCTGGTGGGCCAGGTCCCGGACATGGGTGACGAGCCCCACCATCTTGCCGCCCGCCCCGATCTCGGAGATGACCGAAGCCACCGTCTCCAAGGTTTCGGCGTCGAGGGTGCCGAACCCTTCGTCGAGGAAGATCGAGTCCAACCGACCCGCCCCGGAGACGGCCATCGCCGAGATGTGGTCGGCGAGGGACAGGGCGAGGGCCAACGAGACGAGGAAGGTCTCACCTCCCGACAGGGACCGCACCGACCGTCGTTCGTCGGCCGCCTGATGATCCACCACCTCGAAGGCGAGGTTGGAGGTCACGGCCAGGGAGTAGCGTCCCTCCGCCAGCTGGGCGAGACGCTGGTTGGCGCCGTCGGCGAGGACCCGGAGGGCCTCGTCGAGCAGCCACCGTTCGAATCCTGCGGCCGAGAGATGACGGGCCAGTGTCTTGGCTACCGCCGCCTGGACTTCGAGATCTTCGAGGGACCGCTCCCAAGCCTGTTTGCGTTCCAGGTCGGCGGCGAGGCGGTCCCGTATGCCGCGGGCGTCGGTCAGGGCCTCCACGACCACGTCCCGCAGCTGCCCGGCCGGTTCCAAACCCGCCTCCCGGCAGCGGACCGCCAGTGCGGCTTCGGCTTCGACGTAGGACCGTCGGAGCTCTTCGACTTCGGCCCTCGCCGCCGCCAGCCGGCTCGTCACCTCCGGTGCCGTCTCGTCACGCCATCGGAGCAGACGATGCCACCCCGCCGCCGGGTCGTCGGGGTCGATGGCGGGTGGAGCGAGGGAGGCCACGGTGTCCCGGGCGGCGATGAGGTCGGTGGTGAGCCTCTTCGCCGCCTCCTCGGCCTTCTCCAATGCGCCGGTGGCGGCGTCCAGTTCTCTCCGGGCCTCGTCCCTGGCGTTGCGGGCTGCGGCCAACGCCGTCTCCGCCTCGGCGACCCGGGCCACGAGCCCCTCGAGGTCGTCGGGACGATCGGTCAGCGACGCGTCGAGCCGGGCGATCCGACCGTCGACCTCCTCCAGGCTGGTCGCCACCCGTGACCGATCCGCCTCGGCGGCGACACGTTCCTCCCGGGCGGCCGACAGGCGCTGCTCGGCGGCGGCGAGGTCGCCAGACGGCGACGCCGGGGGGACCTCGGCCACCACCTGGCCGCACACGGGGCATTCCTCCCCGGGGCCAAGGCTCCGCCGCAGGTGGGAAGCGAGGTCGGCGTCCCGCGCCGCGACCAACGCCTCCTCCGCCGCCTGCTCGGCGGCGACCGCGGCCGCCAGGTCGGCCTCGGCCCGACGCAGCTCCTCTTCCAGCCCGGCTCTCCGCTCGGCCGCCTCCTTCCGTTCCTGCGCCGCCGCCGAGGAGCAGCTGGAGGGTCTCCCCGACCGTTCCCGGCTGGAACGCTGGCTGGCGGCGGCGACGGCCTGCTCGGCCTCGGCGAGCCGACCCGTGGCGGCGGCCACCGCCTGCCTGGCGTCGGCCAGCCGGGATCCGAGCTCGTCGAGGTCCTCGGGTGCCGACAACGCGGCGAGGGCGTCGCGGCGGGCCTCGAGCTCCCTCACCCGGCCCGCGGCCTCCCGGCCTCTCTCCTCCAGCTCCGCCAGCTTCGGGGCGCCCGCTTCGATCTCGGCGAGCAGCGCCGTGAGCTCTTCGACACGGGTCTCGGCGGCGGCCACCGCGCCCGGATCGACGTCGGCGAGGTCACCGAGACGGGAACGCACCTCGGCGGCCCTGCCTTCGGCCTCCGCCTGCCTGCTGCGGGCGGCCTTCGCCACCTCCTCGTAGATGCCGAGGTCGAGGAGCGACACGAGGAGATCCTGGCGGGCGGAAGGCTTGTCGTGGAGGAATCGGGCGAACTCTCCCTGGGGTAGCACCACCGATTTGGTGAACTGGTCGAAGTCGAGGCCGAGCAGATCGGTGACCCGTTCGGTGACCTCGGCGGCGGTGCCCGCCAGCACGTGGCCACCGGACTCCAGGCGGGCCTCGTCGGTGTTCGCCCCTCCCCGGGAGGTGCGTCGCACCACCCGCACGACGGTGTGGATCCGTCCCGCCACTTCGAAATCCAGCCGGACCTTCATCTCCAGTCTCCCGGTGCTGATCACCGGGGCGACATCCCGCCGGCCGTGTCGCGGCACCGCCCCGTAGAGGGCGAACACCATGGCGTCGATGATGGAGCTCTTGCCGCTGCCGGTGGGTCCGGTGAGGGCGAACAGGTCGACGCCGTCGAAGTCGATCTCGGTGGGTTCCCTGAAGGCGGTGAAGCCTTCCAGCTCAAGTCGTCGTGGGCGCACCGACGTCTCCCAGCAGTTCGGCGAAGAGAGCCTCCACCCGTTCGTCCCGAGCTTCGCGTGCATCCAGGTATTCGGCGAAGAGCTCGACCGGTGTCCGCCCCACTCGGGTCGGGCCCCCGGCAGGCCGGTGTTCCCGACGTTCGGGCGTCAGGGTCACCTCGACGGCGTCGGGGAGCTCGGCCCGTACCTCGTCGGCCAGTCCCGCCCGGGCAGGCTCGTCGAGTTCGACCCGGAGGTAGGCGTCGTCGAGTCCCCGACCGGCTTCGATGACCTCTTCCAGGGTGCCGACGAGATGGACGAGGCGCCGACCAGACGTCAGCGGCACCTCCTCGACCCGGGCGGGCACTCCCGGCGCCGCCTCGACGAGGAGGACCGCCTTTGTGTGGCCGGCCTCCCCGAAGTCGAGCTGGAGAGGCGAGCCCGAATACCAGACGGTGGAGGCCGCCGGGATCCGCTGGGCACGATGGAAGTGGCCGAGGGCGACGTAGCTGAGCCCCCCCGGGAAGGCACCGGCTGGAATCGGGTAGTCGAGGACGGTGTGGGCCCGGCGTTCGCCTCCCCCGGGCGTCGCGCCGACGACGGTGAGATGAGCGACGACGACGTTCACCACGTCGAGGTCGGGCTCGCCGACCAGGTGGGCGATGATGCGCTGCAGCCGGGCGGCGTAGGTGCCTTCGTGTTCGGACGCCTCGCCTTCCATCAGGTCTGCGGCACGGACGATGGCTCGACGCGACACGAAGGGGACGAGGGCGAGCCGAGCCGTCTCCCCCCGTTCGGTGACGACGTCGACCACACCCCCTTCGTCCGGCCGGGCGAGGGTCGCCGCCATCGTGACCCGACCCAACTCCAGCAGCGGTGTCACCGCCCGGAGCCGCCCCGGATGGTCGTGGTTCCCCGCGATCGCCACCACCGGCGCCACCTCTGCCAGGTCGAGCAGGGCTCGGTACACGATCCGTTCGGCTTCCGCCGACGGCGCGGCCGTGTCGAACAGGTCGCCGGCCACCAGTACCAGGTCGACTCGGCGGTCGGCGGCGATCTCGACGATCTCGGTGAGTACGTCGCGGTGTTCTTCGGCGCGGCTTCGACCTCGGATGGTGCGCCCGACATGCCAGTCGGAGGTGTGGAGGATCCTCACGCCGGCGGATCGTACCGGTCGGGTGTGACGAAACCGGTCAGACGCCGACGGCCCCGTAGCGACGTTCGAAGGCCGCCGCCTTCGCCAGTACCTGCGCGGGCAACCCCAGGAGTTTCTCCTGGAACTCCTGGGCGGTGGTGGTGAGTCCGGTCAACCCCTCGATGTTCCAGTCGCGGATCAGAGGCCGAAGCACCCGGTCGTGATGGATCCGGAGGTTGTAGACCCCGGCTTTGGCGATGGACACCGCCCGTCGGAGGAAGTTGGGGATCCCCACCCCCGGCATCTTGAAGTTGGACAGCACCGAATAGATACGGGGGAGGACGATGGACGGGTCTTCGTCCAGCATCGCCGAGAGGACCCCCCGATAGAAGAGGAAATGGTGGTTCTCGTCGGCGGCGATCCTGCTCATGAGCTCGTAGGCGACTTCGTCGTCGGCGAGCTTGCCGGCGTTGCGGTGGCTCACCCTGGTGGCCAGTTCTTGGGCGGAGGTGTAGACGAACAGGTCGATCGGGTCGTCGGCGTCGAACTCGTAGCCCCCGGCCATCGTCGCCAGACGGTCGTCTTCCAGCTCCACCGGGTCGCAGTTGCGGCTCACCAACAGATAGCTGCGCAAGGCGATGGCGTGCTGACCTTCCTCGGCCGTCCAGATTCCGTTCCAACGCCGCAGGGCGCCGTGGTCCCCGAGGTGCTTCTCGATCGTGGCGTGGTAGTAGGGCAGGTTGTCTTCGGTGAGGAGGTTGAGGACGAGGGCGGTACGGGTCTCGGGGCTCAACGTCGCCTGGGACTCGTCCCAGGGTTCGTCGCGGAAGTTGCGGCCCTGTTCCCAGGGGACGATCTCGTGGGCGTACCAGTGGGTGCGACGCTCGACGTGTTCGTCCATGAGGCGTTCGATGGCAGGCGAAACGGACGCGAGCAGCTCGACGGATTCGGGGTGAGGAATGAGGAAACTCCAGGGCTCGGGTGGAATCTCAGCTTAACTCACCCCCACGTTTGCGCCGAAGAACCCTGATGCCGCCCGCCACACCCCTTCGGTCGGGCCCCGTCCCCGACCTGTTTCCCCACCCGATGAAACGTCTCGTTCACGCACCGAGTCTGAACACGACGTGATGGCGGATCGAACACCGCAGGGCCGAGCCCAGACGCAACCGCGTGCGCCGGCTGCCGATCGGAAAGTCATGAGCGCCGAACAGCGTGTCGACGACGCGATGCTCGGAGACTTCGACACCGCCCATCGGGCTCTGGCCGAACGTGCCCGGGAGGTCCTGGAGTCGAACTGGCTGGGACACGCCACCCGTCCGGCCGCCGGGCTGTATCCACACCAGTGGAGCTGGGACGCCGGGTTCATCGCCATCGGCTACGCCCGGTTCGACACTCGGCGTGCGGCCGCCGAACTCCGATCCCTGTTCCGAGGCCAGTGGTCCGACGGGATGCTCCCCCACATCGTGTTCAACGGCGGAGGCGAGTCGTATTTCCCCGGCCCCGACTACTGGGGCACCGAGCGCTCACCCTACGCGCCACCGCGCCCCCGCACCTCGGGGATCGTCCAACCTCCGATCCACGCCACAGCGGCCCTCCGCACCTTCCGCCACGCCACCGACCGTGACACCGCCCGGGCGCTCCTGGAGGAGCTGATGCCGAAACTCGCCGCCTGGCACGGGTACCTGCACCGGGAGCGGGTCCGTCCCGGCATCGGCCTCGTCGAGATCTGGCATCCGTGGGAGTCGGGGATGGACAACTCGCCGCTGTGGGACGAAGCCCTGAGCCGCATCGTCCCCGCCCGGGTCCGCGACTGGGTCCGGGCGGACCTCGACCATGCCGACCCCGCCGAACGACCCACCGACGAGGACTACCTGCGCTACCTGCATCTCGTCGACCTGTTCCGAGAGCTCTCCTACGATCCGGAACGGATCCGCGCCGCCACCCCCTTCGCCGTCGCCGACGTCCTCATGAACACCCTGTGGGTGCAGGCCAACCGGGATCTGGCGTCGATCGCCGACATCATCGGCGCCGACGGGAGCCGGTTCACCGCCTGGGCCGACGAGGCAGCCGCCGCCATGGGCGAGATCTGTTGGGACGACACCCTCGACGTGTTCGTCGACTTCGACCTCGTCGCCGGTGCCCCGATCTGTACCCGGGTCGGCGCCGCCTTCGCTCCCCTGTTCGCCGGGATCCCCGACGCCGACCAGGCCCGACGCATGGTGCGCCGCCTCCACGACGAGGTCGGCGAACACCTCGGCGCCACCACCTGGATGGTGCCGAGCTTCGATCCGTCCGAGCCGGGCTTCATGCCCACCAACTACTGGCGTGGACCGGTCTGGATCAACGTGAACTGGGTCCTCTATCAGGGTCTGCGGCGGTACGGCTACCACGTCGAGGCGGCGTCGCTGCGAGCTTCGCTCCTCGCCCTCGCCGAACGCTCCGGCTTCTTCGAGCACTACGACCCGGTCACCGGGAACGGACACGGCGCCGACCGGTTCGCCTGGACCGCCGCCCTCGTCCTCGACCTGCTGTTCGAATCGGGCGCCGACGACGCCCGGACCGCCTGACGCCACCTCCCCATTCGGGACGAACGCCCATTCCCAAACCGGCCGCCACGGGTACTGTTGGACTTGATGAGACTCGAGTACCCCCACCGGTTCGAACGTTTCGGCGCCGTCCGAATCCATGCTCTGCAGCAGGTCATCGAGCTCGATTCGGGCGCCGACGAGGAGGCGCCGGCGACGACCATCCAGGGACGCATGGTGCAGCACGTCTCGGCCCGTCACCTGGCGAGCGTCGAGAAGCGGATGGCGATCGTCGTGCCCTGCAAGGACGAACGGCGCAAGGTGATCGAAGGGGTCCTGTCGGGGATCCCCCACGACTGTCTGATCATCCTCGTGTCGAACTCGGTCCGTGATCCGGTGGATCGTTTCGACATGGAGTGCCGCACCGTCGAGCATTTCTGCCATCTGGCGGAGCGGTCGGCCGTGGCGATCCATCAGCGCGACCCGGGTCTGGCGGAGGCGTTCCGACTGGCGGGATACACCGAGATCCTCGACGACGACGGGCTGGTCCGGAACGGGAAGGGGGAGGGGATGCTCGTCGGTCTGCTCCTCGCCTCCCTGGCCGGCCGGGACTACGTCGGTTTCATCGACGCCGACAACTACGTCCCCGGAGCCGTCCACGAGTACGCCAAGGCCTACGCCGCCGCCCTCCACCTGGCGGAGAGTCCCTATGCGATGGTGCGCATCTCGTGGATGTCGAAGCCGAAGATCCAGGACGGACGGCTCTTCTTCAACCGTTGGGGACGCACGTCCCAGGTCACCAACCAGTTCCTGAACCTGCTCATCGCCGAGTACTCGGGGTTCGGCACCGACATCATCGCCACCGGCAACGCCGGCGAGCATGCCGTCAGCATGGAGCTGGGGCTGCGGATGCGGATCGCCGGAGGCTTCGCCGTCGAACCCTTCGAGTTCCTCGACCTGTTCGAGCAGTTCGGCGGCGTGATCCCGTCACCGCATCCCGAAGTCCTCAAGCACACCGTGGACGTCTACCAGGTGGAGACCCGCAACCCCCATTTCCACGAGAACAAGGGCCACGGCCACGTCCAGGAGATGCGACTGCAGGCCCTCAACGTCCTCTACCACTCCCCCATCTGTCTCGACTCGGTCCGCGACGAGATCAGGACGTTCCTCACCGAGCAGGGGGTGATCGGAGCTGAGGAGGAGCCTCCGGCCGAACACGTCTACCCGCCCCTCGTCGACCTCGACCGCAGCCGGTTCCTGGCCGCCCTCGTGGAACACGCCGAGTCCTTCGTGCAGATCAGCCGCCACCGCATCGCCGACATCGTCGTCGAGGAGCCGATCCTCCTCGACACGGGCAGACCGATCGACGTCGAAGGGGTCATCGACCTGGGAGAGATCCAGGGCGACCTCGCCGAAGGGCTCACCGAGAGCGATGCCGACGCCTGAGGCGCCTCGGGTCATCCTCTTCACCGACCTCGACGGCACCCTCCTCGACCACGACACCTACCAACCCGGCCCGGCGACCGTCGCCGTGGAGAGGCTCGTCCGAGCCGAGATCCCCGTCGTGTTCTGCTCGGCCAAGACCGTCGCCGAGCAGCGGGCGCTGGCTCGGGCGCTCGGGCTGCACCCCGGCTTGATCGCCGAGAACGGGGCGGCGGTGTCGCTTCCGCCCGGGTTCGCCGGTCTGGCGTCGGGGGTGGAACGGACCTTCGGTCTGCGCTACGAGGAGGTCCGCGGCGCGATCGCCGAGGTGGCGGAGAGCCTCGGATGCTCGGTTCGGGGATACGGCGACATGTCCCGTGCGGAGGTGGCTGCGGTCACGGGGCTCGATCTCGACGCCGCCCGTCGAGCCATGGACCGATGCTGCACCGAGACCCTCGTCGAACTCGTCGGGGCCGATCCCGAGTCCTTCGCCCGGAGTCTCGAGGCCAGAGGCCTGCGGCTGCAGCGCGGCGCCCGGTTCTGGACGGTGCAGGGACCCCACGACAAGGGACGGGCGGTCCGCTGGGTGGAGACGTGGCTCCGAGACCGGGGGACGACCCCGACGACCTGCGGGGTGGGCGACGCCGACAACGACCTGGAGATGCTGGCGGCGGTCGACCACCCCTTCCTGGTCCGCCGCCCCGACGGCTCGTGGGCGGATCTCCGGCTCCCCCGGCTCCGTCGCCTGTCCGGGATCGGCCCGGCCGGCTTCGCCGAAGCCGTCGAGGTGATCCTCGCGGAGGTGTCCGGACCCTGACGAAGACATCATTCGTGTCGGCCCGTCCGGGGCCGCGACGGTTCCGTCTCGAAGCCGGACGCGGCGGGTAGGGTGCGGCCATGGGCACCATGGTCGTCTTCCCTTTCAAGACCGAACGCCCCGAGGTGGTCCTCCGCAACATCAGGGTCGCCGCCGCCCACGAGGCGGTGAGCGAGGTCCTCTGCGTCGGCTACGAAGAGGAGTCGACCTACCGGGCGATCGCCGACGCCAGCCCCGGTATCGCCAAGGCGGCCCGTACCCCGGTGACCCTCCGCCTCCAGGACCGGATCGGCACCCGCCGTCCCGGCAAAGGCGACGGCATGAACACCGCCCTCCGCCATTTCCTCGACACGCCCCACGACCGCCTCCACTTCTACGACAGCGACATCACCACGTTCGACGGTTCCTGGATCACGAAGGCGGAGCGCGGCCTCGACCTCGGCTACGACGTCGTCCGCCATTTCTTCCCTCGGGCGGCCACCGACGCCATGATCACCTGGCTGGTGACCCGGACCGGGTTCGCCATCCTCTTTCCTCGCTCCGAGCTCCCATGGATCGAACAGCCCTTGGGGGGCGAACTGGCGTTGAGTCGGCGGGCCGCCAAGGCCCTCGCTGCCGACCATCGGGTCGCCGAACGCAGCGACTGGGGGATCGACACGATGCTCGCCTTCTCGTCGGTGCAGGACCGGATGTCGATCCTCGAGGTCTACGTGCCTCAGGGCAAGGCCCACAAGCTGTACGGACAGCTCACCGACCTGAAACGGATGCTCGTCGAATGCTTCGCGGCGGTCCGCGACCTGAGGGAGGAAACGTTGGAGCCGGGCATCGTCCACCACGTCGAATACCCCGACGTGGTCCCGCCGTCCATCGCCGAGAAGGTGGGATACGACGTCGAAGGGACGATACAGCTCCTCCCCGAGGCCTGGTCCGAACGTCAGATGGAGCTGTTGGAGTATTTCCCCATCCCGATCCGGGATGGGATGGTGGCGGCCCGGCACCGGACCACCTTCTCGTTCCTCGACGAATGCTCCTGGTACGACGCCTTCGAGGTGCTCCTCCAGCATTTCGACGAGGCCGACGAGGACTGGGCAGACCTGCTGTTCCACCTGTGGACCGTCCGGGTCCTCGCCTACACCCACGAGGCGGCGCTGCGCGGCTACTCCTACGCCCTGCGCTACCTCCACGGGATGGTGTTCCGGTACCTGTACCGGGCCGCGACGGGGAGGGTCCTCCGGCCCGGCGAGTGAGGGCGTTCCGCTACTCGACCAGGCCTTCGAAGGGATCCTCCGGTCCGGCACCGACGGTGGGACCCACCTCCGACGCCCGGGTGGCCCAGGCGGGGAAGGGGAACTCGACGACCATCGGCACGGGCAGCTCCGGTTGGGAGACCAGCATCGTCCCCGGCTTGATGATGGTTGCCCGCTGGCGTTGCACCGTCGGCAGGAACCCGTACTCTTCCCGGGCCGCCTCCGCCGAGTCGAGCCTGCCCACCACTCGGATCGACGAGTTGGCGATGATCCTCCGTTCCACCTCGGACGCGGTCTGTTGCGCCCCGATGAGGATCACCCCGAGGCTCCTGCCCCGCTCGGCCACGTCCAGGAGGATCTCCTTGATGGGGCTGGACCCTTCCCGGGGGGCGTACTTGTTGAGTTCGTCGAGGACCAGCAGCAGCAGCTCCCGGGACTGGCCGGCCCGTTCCTTCTCCTCGAAGGCTCTGCGTACGGTCACCCCCACCACGAATCGTTTCGCCCGGTCGTTGAGGTTGTGGAGGTCCACCACCGTCACCTGGTGGTCCAAGCCGATGCGGTGCCGTTCGGGGTGGGGCACGTCGGCCCGGATGAGCCGTTCGACGTGACGAACCGCCCCTTGGAGCCGGCGCACGAAGGCGTTGATCGTCCCCGTCCCGATGGCCGGACCCGCCCATGAGTAACGGGTCTCGTCGTCCTGGACCTTGCGGGTGATGAGGTCGGCGAGTTCCCGGAAGGTGCGGACCTCGGTGTCTTCGATGCGGACGCCGCCGTCGCCGATCGGAGCGGCCCGGTGGAGGCGGGCCATGACGTTGTAGACGACCATCGTGTACTGCGCACGGTCGTCTTCGGCGTCGGCGAACAGGAACGGCAACAGATCGTCACGGCAGAACTCCTCCAAGGTCCAGAAGAAGGAGGTCACCTGGTCGGTCCGGGAGGAGACGTCGGGAGCGGCGGAGGCGGCTCCGATCCGAGGTGGCGCCCAGATCCCCACCGACCGGAAGGGTTCGGCAGGCAACCCGAGGAGCCGGTACCGGTCCCGCTGGGTGTCGTCGAGGGCCAGGTTGGGCCGGTCGAGGTGGAGGAGGTCTTCGCCTTTGACGTTGAAGATGAGGGCTTTCGTGTTCACCGCCGAGGCCCCCAACACTCCCGAGGTGAACAGGCCGTGGAGGAGGAACGTGGCGTAGGTGGTCTTCGTCGCCACCCCGGAGATCCCCGAGATGTTGACGTGGGCGCCGCGGCGGCCGTCGATGAACTCCAAGTTGACGTAGAGGGGCTCTCCCGCCCGTGACAGCCCGACGGGCAGCCGGTCGGTCATCCGGTCGAAGAAGAGGGCCTGGTCCCGTTCGACGCCGTGAGCCCGTCTCACCTCTGCACCGGGCCGGGGCGGCACGAAGGTCTCCGGCTCGAACCGGGTGGCGGTCACCTGGGCGGCCTCGGAGACTTCGGCGGGGAGGAGCCCGTCGGAGATGAGGAAGACGTCGGAGTCGAACCGTGCCCCTTCGTGGCGGGCCCGCACCTGGGAGACCATCCCGTAGATCTTCACGGTCTCGCCGCCGGGGAGTTCCCGTTCGCAGGCGACGACGTCGTCGAGCTGGAGGTAGCAGCCGTCCGGCACCCCCACCCAGAATTCGAGGGGGGTGGCGTCCTCGGTGCCGATCACCCGGCCGACGACGTCGGGGTTGGACATGGCGGCGAGGGTATCAGGAGGATGAGACAGGTCGTGGGGGGTCGCGCGAAGATGAGGGCGAGGAGGAGAGAACGATGGATTTTCGACCGCAGACCTGGATCCCTCCGAAGAGCCCCGGGCTCCAGGGGGTGTACGCCCCGAACGACCGGCTCGCCGCCGCCGAGCTGTGGGGGGTGGACGGCAAGGGCCCCGAGGACGTGGTGGTGGGTCCCGACGACTGGGCGGTGACCGGGCTGGAGGACGGGCGGATGATGCGCCTCTCCCCCGACGGGATGAGCGCCGAGACCTTCGCCGAGACCGGAGGCAGACCCCTGGGGGTGGAGCTCTACGGTGCCGACTTCCTCGTGTGTGACGCCGATCGGGGCCTGTTGGTGGTGACCCCGGCCGGCGAGGTGGTGACCCTCTGCGACGCCGACGGCGACGTCCGTTTCGCCATCACCAACAACGCAGCGGTCGGTGCCGACGAGACGGTCTACTTCTCGGTGTCGAGCCTCCGCTGGTCCCTCGCCACCTACAAGCTGGACCTGTTGGAGCAGTCGGCGACGGGGCGGCTGTACCGCCGCAACCCCGACGGAACCCTCGACTTGCTGGCAGACGGACTCTGTTTCGCAAACGGCGTCGCGCTGGCCCCCGACGAGTCCTTCGTCCTCGTCGCCGAGACGGGCCGCTACCGGATCCAGCGGGTGTGGCTCACCGGCGAACGGGCGGGGACCGTCGACGTGTGGCTGGAGAACCTGCCCGGCTTCCCCGACAACCTGACCTGCGACGGGGAGATCATCTGGTGCGCCTTTCCCCGTCCCCGGGACCCGGTCCTCGACGCCACCTATCCCCGCCCCTGGGCCCGCAAGCTGATCGCCCGTCTCCCCGATTCGCTGCAACCCAAACCCTCCCGGCACGGTTTCGTCGTCGGCTACGACCTGGAGGGGAGGGTGGTCCACAACCTCCAGGACACCACCGGCAGGGTGGCGGTCACCACCTCGGCCCGTCGCCACGGCGACCGTCTCTACGTGGGAAGCCTCTCGGCGCCCCACGTCGCCGTCTTGACACTGTGACGCTCAGCCGGCGGCGATGAGCGCCACCGCCGCCAGGGCGGCCACCAGCCCGAACACCTGGCGTCGACGGAGTCGCTCGGCGAGGACGAACCGGGCCAGGGCCACCGTCGCCGCCGGGTACAGCGACGACACCGCGGCGGTGAGCGACAACAGCCCCAACCGGGAGGCGAAGAGGAAGGCGATGTTGGCTGCCATGTCCCCGACCCCGGCGGCGGCCACCACCGCCCGGGAGGAGCGGGGCGGGGCGGCGTCGCCGGCCACGAACGCGAGGAACGCCACCACCGTGATCGACATCGCCCGGGCACCGACGAGGGGCCACAGTCCGCTGGCGGCGCCGCTGCGGGAGATGAACACGAAGAACAGCCCGAATCCGACCCCGGCCACCAGACCTTCGACGACACCCGACGGTCCCGGACCGGACACCTCGTCTCCGCCGACGATCAGCCACAGGGCGGGGATCCCCACCGCCACCCCGGCGAGGGCGACCGGTGACGGGCGTTCCCCCAGACCGAACCCGACCGCCACCGGGACGAGCGCCCCTGCCACCGCCGACAGCGGCGCCACCACCGACATGCGACCGACCGCCAGGCCCCGGTAGAGGGCGAGGAGACCGACGGCGCCCAAACCTCCCGCCGTCGCCCCCCATCCGAGGTCGGCGAGGACGAAGTCGCCGCCGACCAACGGCGCGGCCACCGAGACGATCACCAGCCCGACGGACTGGGACCAGAACACGACTTTCGTGACCGGCACCGTCTTCGAGGCGAGGCCGCCGGCGAAGTCGGACGCCCCCCAGGAGAGGGCGGAGATCCCGGCGAGGACGACGGCGAGCCCCGACACGGCTCAGCGGAGCGGGTCGAGGCGGTACAGGGCGTCGGTGGTGAGGACGTAGACCTCCCCGGCACCGTCGATCCCGAAGGACGTGACACCGTCGAGGCGACCCACGAGGTCGGTCCAGTCGGCCACCTCCGGCGGTGACGTCCCCTCCCAGCGGAAGGACCGGAGATACCCGGCGCAGTAGTCCGAGAACAGGTACTGGCCGCGCAGCTCGGGGATGGCCTCGCCCCGATAGACGACTCCGCCGGTGATCGCGCACGTGCCCGGTTCGCTCAACGGGACTTCGAGCACCGGGAGGGTGATGCCTTCCGGGTCGCACCCCGACGGTGGGGAGAAGCAGTGGAGACCTTCGGTGATCGGCCAGCCGAAGTTGGCGCCGCCGTCTTCGAGGGAGACCACGTCGATCTCTTCGTAGGCGTCCTGGCCGACGTCGGCGATGTACACGAACCCGCCCGGTTCGTCGATCCAGAACCGCCACGGGTTGCGCAACCCCCAGGCCCACACCTCGGGGGCGCCGTCGACGCCGTCGGCGAACGGGTTGTCCGCAGGGATGCGGTATGGGTCGCCATCGGGGTCGATCCGGAGGATCGTGCCGAGGAGGGTGTCGGGCCGTTGCCCGTGCCCGAACTGGTCACCTGCCCCGCCCCCGTCCCCGAGACCCAGCCAGAGGAGACCGTCGGACGTCACCTGCACCATCCCACCGTTGTGGTTCCCGGCCGGCTGGTCGATCCGGAGGAGGACCCGTTCCGATGCCGGGTCGACACGGTAGGGATCGACGAAGCGGAACTCGGAGAGGACCGTGTCGCCGTCGGTGGCCGAGTAGTGGAGGAAGAGCCGTCCGGGGTCGCCCGGGTCGAGGGCCAGGCCCAACAGGCCCTGTTCCCCCCGGTTTCGGACCTGGTCGCCGATGTCGAGGACCGGTTGGACCTCTCCGTCGTCCAGGACCCACACCTGCCCGTCCTTCGTGGCGAGGTAGGCCACCGGAGCTCCGGGGAGGGCGGTGAGGAAGACGGGGAAGGGGAGGCCGGCGGCGATCTCGGTGTAGCCGAAGCCGGTCGGTGCCGGAGCAGCCGTGACCGGAGGGCTGGTCGTGACGGTCGTGGAAGGGGCGAGTGTCCCCGAGGTGGGCGGCGGCGCCTGCTCTCCGGTCGGTGGCACACCAGTGGTGCCCACCGGCTCCTGGGCGGTGACGCAGGCGGCGGCCGCGAGGGCCGTCGCCGCCGCCATCGCCCACATCGTCGGTCGTCGAAGATTCACGAGGTGTCACGCTACCGCCGTCGGAGGATTCGATCAGCTACGGTGCCCGGGCGGAGGTGGAGACGATGAAGAACGACCGGCGAACGATTTTCGGGTGGGCGATGTACGACTGGGCCAACTCGGCCTATTCGACGGTGATCGCCGGGGCGATCCTCCCCGCCTACTTCGCCAGCGAGGTCGTGCCGGACGAAGGGTTCTGGGGGCAGTCGGGCCAGACGATCTGGGGGTTCGTCACCGGGTTCGCCGCCTTCGCCCTCTTCCTCTTCATGCCGGTGCTCGGAGCCATGGCCGACTACTCGGCCTCGAAACGCCGCTTCCTCCAGGTCTTCGCCTACGGCGGAGCCCTCTTCACGACGGTGCTGTTCTTCGCCACCACCGGCAACGTGGTCTTCACCCTCGCCTTCTTCATGCTCGCCCAGTTCGGGTTCGTCGGCGCCAACGTCTTCTACGACGGTTTCCTCCCCGACATCTCCACCGACGACACCATCGACCA
This sequence comes from Acidimicrobiia bacterium, assembly GCA_015488325.1. Lineage (GTDB taxonomy): Bacteria > Actinomycetota > Acidimicrobiia > Spongiisociales > ZC4RG35 > S012-128. Next base: position 24,255 of record WFOA01000013.1, read on the forward strand.
GGTCAGCTCGAAGGGGTTCGCCTTCGGCTACATCGGAGGCGGCCTCTACCTGCTGTTCGCCCTCGCCCTCATCCAGCTCTCCTCCGACGGCGCCCTCGCCGCCCGTATCGCCATCGGAGGTACGGGGCTGTGGTGGGCCGGGTTCAGCCTCTTCGCCTTCAGCCGGCTTCGGGAGACCGGCACGGCCACACCCCTCCCCGAGCGCTTCCGGGACACCTTCCGTCCCCTCGCCTACGCAAAGATCGGTTTCGGTCGGACCGTGGCGACCGGGGCGAAACTGCTCGGCTTCAAACAGCTCCTGCTGTTCGTCGTCGCCTACATGCTCTACAACGACGGGGTGCAGACCACCATCAACATGTCGGCGGTCTACGCCTCCGACACCCTTCGGCTCGACACTTCGGTGATCGCCCTCACCTTCCTCGTCGTCCAGTTCGTCGCCTTCGCCGGTGCCCTCGGTTTCGGGTGGCTGGCGGCCCGACTCGACGTCAAACGGGCGATCCAGATCAACCTGGTGGTGTGGATCGTCGTCGCCACGGTGGCGTTCTTCCTGCCCGTCGGCCAGGCCGTGCCCTTCATCGCCACCGGCGCGGTGATCGGGATCGTCCTCGGTGGGGTGCAGGCCTTGAGCCGCAGCCTCTACGGGTCGATGATCCCCGAGGAGGCCTCCGCCGAGTTCTACGGGTTCTTCTCGGTGTTCTCCAAGTTCTCGGCGATCTGGGGGCCGATCATCTTCGGGTTCGTCTCGGCGGCGACCGGTTCGGGACGCAACGCCATCCTCTCCATCGTCGCGTTCTTCGCCCTCGGTCTGGCGCTCTTCTCCGCCGTCGACGTCGACGAAGCCCGACGCTCCCGGGAGCGGTGGTCCTTCGCCCCTGACCCGACCGAGGTGTGAACCGATAACCTGTCACCCATGAACGAACAACCAGAGAAGGAACCCCGGCCGCCGGCGACCGAGCCCGGCGGGGTCCCCTGGGGCCTGGGGACGGCGCTGATCCTGGCGGTGGCCATCATCGTGTTCGCCGTCCAGAACACCCAGGTGGTCGAGCTCCGGTTCCTCGTGTGGCAGACCACCGCGCCCCTCGTCGTGATCATCGCCGTGGCCGTCGTGGCGTCGATCGTGTTCGACGAGGTCCTCGGCTGGGCCCTCCGCCGCCGCCGGCGGCGACGACTGGCCGAGAAGGAGGAGCTGCGGCGGCTGCGTGAGCTCCGCAAGGAACAGGACGAAGGGTCATGAGGGAGCGTCTCGTCGTCATCGGCGGGGACGCAGCCGGGATGTCGGCCGCCAGCCAGGCCCGACGACGCAGGCCGCCGGAGCGGTTGGAGATCGTGGCCTACGAACGGTCCAGGTACGTCAGCTACGCGGCGTGCGGCGAGCCCTACCACGTGGCCGGCTACATCGACCCCCTCGATCGTCTGGTCGCCCGGACACCCGAGGAGTTCGCGGCGGCGGGGATCCAGGTCCACACCCGACACGAGGTGGTCGCCATCGACCTCGCCGCCCGCACCGTCGACGTGGTAGACCTCGACGGCGGCCGGACGTTCACCACCGGTTTCGACCAGCTCCTCGTCGCCACCGGGGCGAAGGCGATCCGTCCCCCCATCGAAGGGTTGGACCTTCCCGGCGTGCACGAGCTCCGCACCCTCGACGACGCTCGTGTTCTGCGAGCGGTCGCCGACCGCGGCAAGGGTTCGGCGGTGATCGTGGGCGGCGGATACATCGGTCTCGAAGTGGCGGAGGCGTTCTGCGTCCAAGGCTGGGACGTGTCGGTGCTGGAGGCGGCGAACTCGCTGCTTCCCCGCACCTTCGACCCCGATGTCGGGGACGAGGTCGCCAAAGCCATGGAGAACATGGGGATCCGTGTCGAGACCGGTGATCCGGTCGTACGGCTGGTCGGCTCGGAGCGGGTGGTCGCCGTGGAGACCGAACACGACAAGTACGAAGCAGACGTCGTCGTCCTCGGCCTCGGCACCCGACCGGAGGTCGCCCTCGCCGCCCCGGCGGGCATCCCCCTCGGCGAGACGGGGGCGATCGCGGTGGACGACCACCAGCGGACCGAGATCGACGGAGTGTGGGCGGCGGGCGACTGCGCCGAGACCCGCCACGTCGTCACCGGACGTCCCGTCAACCTCCACCTGGGAACGGTCGCCAACAAGACCGGACGGGTCGCCGGCATCAACCTGAGCGGCGGTGACGTCGCCTTCCCCGGTGTGCTGGGCACCGCCATCACGAAGGTATGCGACCTGGAGATCGCCCGCACCGGCCTGCGCGAGTCTGACGCCCACGACGCCGGGTTCGACGCCGTCTCGGCCACCGTGTCGGGCACCACCACCGCCCATTACTGGCCGGAGGCGTCGAAGGTGACGGTGCGGGCGGTGGCCGAACGGGGTACGGGGAGGTTGCTCGGCGCCCAGATCGTCGGCGGGCCGGGCGCCGGCAAGCGTATCGACGTCTTCGCCGCCGCCCTCTGGTCCCAGATGACCGCCGACGACCTCTCCTGGTTGGATCTGGCCTACGCCCCGCCCTTTTCCGGGGTGTGGGACATCATCCACATCGCCGCCAGGAAAGCCGCCCAGGCCGCCCGGGGCTGACCGCCCGTTCGTGTCACACCCTCCACCTACGGTGACGTCATGGCACGTCCCTCGGTCCCCGGCCGTACCCGAGTCATCCTGGTCGTCTGGTTCGTGGTCGCCGCCGCCTGCGCCGGCGGGGATCCCTCGTCGGCGGTCCCCGTCCCCGTCACCGTCGTCGAGGTCATCGACGGTGACAGCCTGGTCGTCCGCACCGCAAACGGGGAGATGGAGGTCCGCCTCGTCGGGGTCAACGCCCCCGAACACGACGAGTGCTTCGGGCCGCAAGCCCGACGGATCCTCGAGGAGGCGGTGTCGGGTCCGGTCCGCCTCGACCAGGTCGGGACCGATCGGTTCGGACGCACCCTCGCCCGGTTGACGGTCGCCGGCGGCGACGTCGGCGACGAGCTGGTCGGCGCCGGTGCCGCCCTCGCCTTGTCCGGGGACGGCGACTACGCCCGCCGTCTGATCGCCTCGGAACGTGACGCCCGGAAGGCGAGACGGGGGCTGTGGAGTCCGGCCGGTTGCGACGCCTCGGCGCCCCCCATCGCCGATGTCGTCGACATATCCGACATCCGACCGGATCCGCCTGGACCCGACGAGGACCGTCTCGAGGACGAGTGGGTGGAGCTCACCGCCCGGGCGTCGGTGGATCTCGGCGGCTGGGTCTTGCGGGACGAGTCGTCCCGTCACCGGTTCCGCTTCCCCGACGGTTTCGTGCTCGCCGCAGGTGAGCGTCTCCGAATCGTCTCCGGATGCCGACCGCCCCCGGGTGCGCTGGCATGGTGCGCCCAAGGCCCTGTGTGGAACAACGACGGCGACTCGGTCCTCCTGGTCGACCGGTGGGGCAGGGTGGTGGCCCACCGTCGCTACGACCCGGGTTGATCGGGTGCTCTACGCTTGGAGGAGTCGAACGACTGTGAGGTGAGGCATGGGTATCGGTGACACGCTCAAACGCTGGTTCGGTCGCGCCAAGGAAGAAGCCGCCGAACTCGGCGAGAAAGCCAAACCCCTCGTCGAGAAAGCCAAAGAAGAAGCCGCCGAACTCGGCGAAAAAGCCAAACCCCTCGTCGAGAAAGCCAAAGAAGAAGCCGCCGAACTCGGCGGAAAAGCCAAACCCCTCGTCGAGAAGGCGAAGGAGAAGGCCGGCGACGCCTTCGAGAAGGTGAAGGACGTCGCCGAGGAGACGTGGGACAAGGTCGAGGACAAGATCGAAGACCTCAAAGGCGAATCCGCCGACTCCACCGCGGCGACGTCGTCCGGAGACGACGCCGAAGCCTCCGAGAAGCCGGAACCCCCGGCGACGGAGACACCGGCGGCCGCCGAGTCCACGTCGGGAGACGAGGCGACCGAGCCAGAGTCCTGAACCGACGTTTCCGACCGAGCGACCTCCGACCGGTATCGTGACCGGTCGGAGGTCGCACATGTCACGAGTCTCACAACGGGTCGGATCGATCCCGCCGTCGGCGACGATGGCGATCAGCTCCCGGGCCAAGGCGTTGCGCGCCCAAGGTCGGGACGTCATCGGGTTCGGAGCCGGGGAGCCGGACTTCCCCACCCCCGAGCACATCGTCGAGGCGGCCGTCGCCGCCTGCCGGGAACCACGCAACCACAGATACACACCGGCGGCGGGACTTCCCGAGCTTCGAGAAGCCGTCGCCGCCGTCACCAAGGCCGGCTCGGGCGTCGACGTGGAAGCGTCGAACGTGGTGATCACCAACGGCGGCAAACAGGCCGTGTACAACACCTTCGCCGCACTGCTCGACCCCGGAGACGAAGTCCTCGTCCCCTCCCCCTACTGGGTGACCTACCCCCACGCCATCGCGCTGGCCGGCGGTGTGCCGGTACCGGTCCCCACCGACCGCACCACGGGTTTCCGGGTCTCCCCGGAGGACCTCGAACGGGCGGTCACCGACCGCACGAAGATGCTCGTCTTCGTGTCCCCTTCCAACCCCACCGGCGCGGTGTATCCCCCCGACGAAGTCCGCGAGATCGGCCGCTGGGCCGCAGAGCGTGGCCTCTGGGTGATGACCGACGAGATCTACCAGCATCTGGTCTACGGCACGGCCACCTTCACGTCGATGCCCGGGGTGAGCCCGGAGCTGGAGGACCGCTGGGTCATCGTCAACGGCGTCGCCAAGAGCTACGCCATGACCGGGTGGCGTGTCGGCTGGCTGGTAGGCCCCCCCGACGTGGTCGCCGCCGCCACCACCTTGCAGTCCCACTCGACCTCGAACGTCGCCAACGTGTCCCAGCGGGCCGCTCTGGCGGCCCTCACCGGCCCCTTCGAACCGGTGGAGCGGATGCGAGCGGCCTTCGACCGCAGACGCCGAACCATGTACGAGATGCTGCGCGACATCCCGGGAGTCGAGATCGTCGAGCCACAAGGCGCGTTCTACGCCTTCCCCGACGTGTCCGCCCATCTGGGCCGGGAGATCCGGGGGCGCCGGTTCCGCAGCGTCGGCGATCTCGCCGCCTTCATCCTCGACGAAGTCGAAGTGGCGATCGTCCCGGGAGAGGCCTTCGGGGCCCCCGGGTACGCACGGCTGTCCTACGCCCTCGCCGACGCCGACCTGGTGCGAGGGGTGGAACGCCTGCAGCGGCTGCTGAGCTGACCGCGGATTCGGGCACCGCGGCACCCTCTACACTGCCACCGGACGGGGGGATCGAGACCGACGATGGATGGCGTGAAGGCGATGGTGTTGGTGGAGCCCCGCCGGCTCTCGGCGATGGTGCTTCCCGCACGATCCGTCGAGCGAGGCGGCTGGCTGGCCGTGGAAGCGACCGGGCTGTCCGGACTGGAGGTCCAGGCCTGGAAGGGGGAACGCCGCGACCTTCGCTACCCCCTCATCCCGGGACAGCACGTGGTCGGGCGCATCGCCGACACCTTCGACGACTCGATCCCCTACGAGATCGGCACCCGTGTCGTCGTGGAGCCGGTGATCCGGTGCGGCGAATGCAAGTCGTGCCGTGACGGTCTGGCATCCTGTACCCGACGGCGCCCGATGAACGTCTACGGCGGGCTCCCGTCCACCGAGCCGCCCGGCCTGTGGGGTGGGCTGGCCGAACGCCTCTACCTCGACCCCAACGCCCGACTGCACGAAGTCTCCGACGACATCCAGGCCGAAGTCGCCACCTTCGCCCATTCCCTCGCCGCCGGATACACGTGGGCCGTCGAGATCCCCCGCCTGCAGCCCGGGGAGAACGTGCTCGTTCTCGGGCCCGGCCCCCGCGGGTTGGCCTGTCTGCTCGCGGCTCAGGCCGCCGGTGCCGGATGGCTGGGGATCAGCGGACTCGACGTCGACGGCGACCGGCTCGACCTGGCCGACCGTCTCGGCGCCCACCTCACCGTGGACGTCACGACCCGGGACCTGGGGACGGCGGTGGCGAACAGCCTGGGCACCCGTCCCGACGTGGTGATCGACGTCACCTCCGACGACCCCGAAGCGATCTTCTCCGCCATGGACCTGGTCCGCCCCGGAGGCCGGGTGGTCCTCGCCTCCACCAAGGGAGGACGCGCCCTCGGCAACTTCTTCTCCGACGTGATCATCTCGAAACAGCTCCACGTCGTCGGCGCCCTCGGAGCCAGCTCGACCGCCTACGCCTGGGCGACCCGCCAGCTGGAGACCGACCCCCGCATCGACGACATGGTCAGCCACGAGTTCCCCCTCGAGGAGGCGAACCGCGCCATCCAGGCCACGGCCGGCATGTTGGGACACGACGAGCTGATCTCGGTGGCGGTCACCTTCTGACCCGCTCACTCGATGGTTTCGGCTTCGGCACCTTCGAACCGCCACCGGCTGCGGGAAGCCCGAGCGGCGTCGACGTCCAGGAAGGCCAAGACCACCCCGCCCAGCACGAAGAAGACGACGATCGACAGGATGGCGGACCGTCCCGAACCGGTCCGGAGGCTCACCCACCCGAACAACAGCGGCCCCCAGATCGCCGAGAACTTGGAGAACACCGAGAAGAACCCGTAGAACTCGGCGGAGGCCTCCTCGGGGATCATCGACCCGTACAGGCTGCGGCTCAACGCCTGGGTCCCACCGAGGACGAACCCGACGGCGGCGGCGAGGAGGTAGAAGCCCGTCGACGCCCCGGCCGGCAGGAAATAGGCGCCGACGGCGATCCCCACCCACATGGCGAGGGAGACGAGGATCGCCTGTTTGGTTCCGATCCGCACCGCCAACGCCCCGAACCCGAGGGACCCGCCGAAGGCGATGAACTGGACGACCAAGAAGCCGATGATGATCGTGGTGGCGTCGAGCTCGAGGGTCTGGTCGGCGTACGCGCCGCTGATGTTGATCACCGTCTGGACACCGTCGTTGTAGAGGAGGAAGGCGACGACGAAGAGCAGGAGCTGGGGGAAACGAACCAGCCGAACCGTCGTGCCGAAGGTCCGTCCGAACCCGATCCGCGCATAGGCGACAAGGCGCGACATCCGGCCACCGTCGGGGGACGTTCCCGCCTCCCCCGTCTCGGGGAGACGGCGCAGCGCGACGACGGAGAATCCGGCCCACCACAGGCCGGCTCCGAAGATCGCCGCCCGCACCGCGGTGTCCTGGCCGATCGGGAGGACCCCTCCATCCCCCGATGCCAGGATCACCCCCAACGCGACGAGCAGGTAGAGGCCTCCCCCGATGTACCCGAAGGCGAAGCCCTTGGAGCTGACCCGATCGATGGTGTCGTCGGTGGAGATCTCAGGGAGGAACCCGTCGTAGAACACGTTCCCCGCCACGAACCCGATCTGGGTGAGGAGGAACAGGAGGAGGAACGGCACGACCCCGCCGGCGGGCACGAACGGCATGAGCAGGGTCACCGCCGCCCCGAAGAGGGCGAACCCCCGGAGGAACCGCCGCTTGGCGGCCGAGTAGTCGGCCACCGCACCCAACACCGGCATCGCCAGGAACAGGATGAACGTCCCCACGGACACGAGGAACGCCCACAACGCCTCGGCCGACATCCCCAGGAAACCTTCGGGGGGAACGATCTCCCGGGTGAAGAACGCAGCGACGATCGCCCCGGTGGTCGTGGCGTAGGCCGAGTTGGCCCAGTCGTACATCGCCCACCCGAAGATGGTGCGCGGGTCGTTCTTCGGGGCCACGGCTCAGTCGATGTACTGTTCGGGCCGCGGCAGGATGAAACGTTCCTCGACGGCGTAGGGGACCGGCAGGTCACGGACCTCCGGGTTGTTGGCGGCGAGACGCCGACCGATCTCGGCGAACCAGGTGTCGTTCGGCACCACCCACGGCCACCGTCGCAGACCCACCCGTGCGCCGACGATGCCGCCGACGAGGGCGCCCACGACGCTGCCACCGTAGACGCCGCCGGCCTCGATCGCCTTGATCGGGTCGACGGTCATCGGTGCCGCCACGGTGAGACCGAAATAGACGCCGTCGGTTCCCTCCACCTTTCCGTCAGGCGCGAACCGCTCCACCTTGTCGGCGATCGGCAGCTCCACGATCTCGGCGAGCTCCCGTAGCCGGCCGGGGATGCCACGAGCCTGGTCGACGGCGCCGAACCGGTACCGTTCCTCGTCGATGCGGGCGAGGGCCCATTCGGCGGTCTCGGCACCGGCGAACAGCAGATCCCGGCCGCCCTGCGCGAAACACGCTGCCGCCACCGCCGCGGCGGCGGCAGCGGCCAGCACCACGGTGGAGGCGTCCAGATGGGTCATCCGCGCCACCTCGACGGCTGCCACCACCAGGTCTTCGGGTTTGCGCCGGAGCCACACCGCCAGCGGCGCCACCCGGGATGCGGGTTCCGCCGACGGCTCCGTCCAGGCGGCCGCTTCGCCCTCCTTCGCCGAGTCGAGCCACGAGCGCAGCTCTTCGGAGACACCCCGCAGCGTCGGTACGTCCCCTTCGAGGTGCCCGTCCATCTCCAGGAACTCGTGCTCCAGCGCCGAACGGTCGACCTCACCTCGAACCATGATGTGGTAGGCGACGACGGTGGCGCACTGGGTGACCGCCGAGTATCCCGTGGGGTCGGCGCCGCCGGCGACGTCCCCAGCCACGGCGGCCAGCATCGAGCCCTCGCCTTCCCCGAGGGGCAACGAAAAGAGCGGTTCGTTGGGATCGGTCATCGTCGAACGCGGTTGACGGACGGCACCACGGTAGCCTGCGCCGCCATGGATCGTCTTCTTCTCGTCGCCAATCCGGCGGCTTCGGGGTTCACCGGGGGGCTCCACCGGACCATCTGCCGGATCCTGTCCCGCCGCTGGGAGGTCCACCCGGCATGGCCGCAGTCGGCGGACCATGCCCGGGCGTTGACGGCCGAAGCGGTCCAGGCGGGTTGCCCCCTGGTGGTGGCGACCGGTGGTGACGGGATCGTCCACCACGTGGCGCAGGCCGTGGCCGGCACCGAGACGGTGCTGGGGATCATCCCCGTCGGCACCACGAACGTCTACGCCCGTCTCGCCGGCCTCCCCCGCCGACCGTCCGCCGCCGCCAAGATGCTGGCGTCGGGCTACGACGTCTCGCCGACCCCCGTGGTCTGGGTGACGGCGGAGAGCGGCGACGGGAACGCGGCCCGTTGGGTGACCCTGTTCGCCCTCGGCGTCGGCCACGACGCCGAGATCGTGCGGCGAGCCGAAGCAGAGCCGTACCGAAAATACCGGTTCGGTTCGCTCCACTACGCCCGGACGGCGGTGGCGACGGTGTGGTCGGAGCTGCGACGGGTGCCCCTGCGGCTGCATCTGGAAGGCGACGGCGTCGAGACCGACACGGCGGGACTGATGGTCCAGTTCCACGACACCTACACCTTCTTCGGGCGTGCCCCTCTGCGGCTGGGCCCACGCGGAGGACCTCCGATGACGGTGCTGGCGATCGACGCGCTCCGCCTGCGCCGAACCCCCGTGATCCTTCGCCGCATCCTGGCCGGTGACGGGATGCAGGGGGTGAAGGGGATTCGGGTGTGGTCCGGGGTCAGGCGTCTCACCGTCCGGGCCGAAGATCCCGTCCTCACCCAGGCCGACGGTGAGCTGCGCGCAGCGTGGCGAAAGCTGGAGCTCAGATACGTACCGGACGGTCTGGCGGTGGCGACCCCGCCGTCTCCGACCGGGTGAGGACCAGTTCGAACTCGGTGAACGCGGCCAGGGCGGAGCCACGGCGGCGCAGCACGTCCCTCACCCGGCGACCGATCTCCTGGTCGAGTCGCCGTCGGAGCCGTGCCTCGACCTCCGCCCGTCGTTCCTCCATGCGGTCGCGGATCCGTCGGCGATCCCAGGATCGGACCACCGGGCCGACCACCCACACCCCCACGACGGCGACGGCGCCGACGACCGCCCATCCGACACCTCCGCCGACTCCGAGACCGACGGCGAGGGCCGCCGAGGCGACGACGACCCGCAGCCACCGTGTCACCGTCGCCGCCTTCGACGGGATCGGTGCGACCCCGACCTCGGCCACGCAGCGCCGGACCTCGGCGGCCACGTCCACCGCCGCGAGTTCTTCACCGGCCTCGCCGCCCACCTCCCCCGCCACCGCGGCGACCAACTCCTGGATCTCCTCGACGCCCCTCCACCAGTCGCCGACCCTCCCGGGGTCGAGACACGCGGTGGCGAGATGTTCGGCCGCGTCCGCCAAGGTCCCTTGCCAGCGGTGCCCGAACCCCGTCCCTCTGTCCGCTCCGGCGGCAGCCGCCAGCGCTCGGGCGGACCGTCGGAGCACCGTGGTGGCATGCCGCCACACCAGCGTCTTGGCCTCCCATCGTGTCTCCAGCTCGGCGACGAGGGTGTCGATCCCTTCGGGGTCGCCGAGCTCGGGGTCGGCGGCGGTGAGGACGATCGGCGGCTCGACGAACCCGGCCACCCGAAGCGAAGCCCGCAAGTCGGCGGCCACCGCCTCCACCTCGTCGGTGGTGAGCCGGTCGACCTGGTTGAGGACGAACACGAACCGGTGCTGGTCCCCGACGAGGGACGCCAGATAGTCGAGGTGGATTCGGGCGTCCTGGTACTTCTCCGGATCGAAGACCCAGACCACGGCGTCGATCCGTGACAGCAGTGCGTCGACCTGGAGGGCGTGCTCGGTGACGAAGGAATCCAGGTCGGGGAGGTCCACCACCGTGAGCCATCCTCGGTGGCCCTCGCCGACGCGGTCGGTGATCCCCAGATCGTCGAGCAGTCGTACGATGCCGGGCTCGGGATCGGCCGGCAGCCAGGCAACGGGGCGTTCGGTGGTGGGTCGTCGGGGCGAGACGGGTGCGACCTCCCGACCGGCGATGGCGTTCAGCAGGCTGGTCTTGCCCGATCCCGTGCCTCCCGCCAAGGCGACCACCAGCGAATCGCCCAGGTAGCCGAGCCTCCGTCGAACGTCCCGTCCGATCGCGGCGGCCTCCTCCACCGTCCCGGGAGGGGCGACGTCACGACAGAGGGCGACCAGCCGGTCGTAGGCGTCGAGGATCGCCAACGCGTCAGACGGAGCCGGCACGGCGTCGCTCCTCGACGACGGATACGGCCTGTCGGAGCGCGACGGTGCGTGCCGGCGGGTCCCGACGGGCGAGGGCGACGGCGACGATGCCGTCCCGCTGTCGCTCGAACAGCTCCCCCACCACGGCGACGAGGCGGGCACGCGCCGAACGTCCACGCCGGTCGGTTCCCCCCGGTTCGGTGAGGGCGGCGAACGCCGACCGTTCGACCGACGAGCGGGTCCACCGCCGGGACCGGTCCGCCACGTCGGCCAGGTCGTCGAGCCAGACATCGACCGCCCGGCGGACCTCGGCGGTCCCCACCCCGGGCACCGGAACCAACTCGTCGCCGCCCGGATGCCGGGACCACGCCGCCTCCGTCGCTCGGCGGGCTGCGGCCAACCGGGCCGCCACGGCCCGGACCAGCTCTTCGGACCATCGGACCGCCCCGACGTCGGAGGCCGACCCCATCTGCACCGACGTCCCGTGGCCGACCGCTTCGGGACGTACGAGGTCGGCGCCTTCGAGATCCAGAACGAGGTCTTCGAGATGGGCTTCGTGGACTTTGGCGACGATCGAGACCAGCTCCTCCGAGGTCGCCTGGTGCTGTTCCAAAGCCGCCAGCAACCGCCGGCCCCCGGCGACCACCTCCTCCAGGGTGGCGGCGAAGGCGGCGTCGACGAACTCCCGGCGGTCTCGTGCGACGCCTTCGAGCAGTGAGGCGAGCCGACGAAGCGACGGCCGCGGGAGCAGCCGTTCATCCCCCTGGAGCCGCTGTTCTTGGATCTCGACGATCCCCCCGAGGGGGACGACCCCGGCACGGTCGAGGAGACGAGCCAGGTCGCTGCGGACCGCCTGGGTGCGTCGGCTCATCCGGTTGAGCACCACCATGAGCGCCATGCCTCGCCGTCGCAGCCGTTCGAGCATCTCCCAGGGGGCGGCGTCGGCGTACCGCTGGGGGGTGGTGACGAACATCGCCAGGTCCGCCCGGTCGACCACCGCCTCGGCGATCCGACGGTGGCCGCTGACCTGGGAGTCGATGTCGGGGGTGTCCACCACCGTCAGGCCCCGCAGCAGCGGGTGGTCGTCGAGACGGGTGTCGACCGACAGGTCCTCGAGGTCGGGAAGCTGGGGTGAGTCCCGATGTCGCCAGACGACGGGGCGGCCCGTCGTCGGCCTCAGCACCCCCGCCGGGCTGATCACCGCTCCGGCCAGGCTGTTCACCAGCGTCGACTTGCCCCCTCCGGTCGGTCCGACCACCGCCACGGTGACGGGGGCATCTCCGGACACGAGACGCGGCATCAGGTACCGCCGGACGACCTGCACGGTCCGATCCCGGAGCGCACGGTCCGCCGGCTGGGTGGGGCCCGCCAGGTCGAAACGGAGGGCGGCTGCGGCGTCGGCGAGAGCGTCGAGGGCCGCCCCGAGGTTCGGTGCGTTCGAGATCGACACGGGAGGGGATTGTCGCACACCGGCGAGATGACGGTCGGCCGGAGCGTCGGCTGCGTTCCCGGGATGCCTCCGGGCGGTTCGCCTCCCACCGATCCCGGTGACCGATACCGACGAACGGCTCGGGTCGGCTTCAGCCGGGTCGGGGACCTGCACGGTCGATGATCGACGCGGCCGACCTCCCTTCGGGGCAGGTGTCGAGGACCGGACAGTACCGGCACCATGGTCCCGCCTCACGCCGGAGGTCCGACCCTCGCTGCCAGGCCCGGCGCACCTCCCCCACCAGCCGTGACACCGCCTCGGCGACCCGGGTGAGGCCTTCGACGGTCGGCCGGGCCTCGTAGCGTTCTCCCGTCCTCACCGACAGCGCCTCCACCACCTGCGGTGCCCGGCCCCGCTCCAGGGCCCAGGTGAGGGCGTAGAAGTCGAGCTGATCCGCCGGGTCGCCGAGGCCTCCCGTCTTCCAGTCGACCAGGCGCACCCCCGTGGGGTCTTCGAACACGGCGTCGACGGCGCCGACCAGGGTCACCCCGGTGGCGGGTTCCGCCGACACCGACACCTCCACCCCTTCGGGACGTCCCGTCGCGAGGCGTCGGAACCGGCGGTAGAGGTCTCCGACCTCGTCGATGACCTCCCGGAGCTGGGAGGGCCGCAGACCCAGGTCGGACATCTTCGGGTTGAGGGCGGCGCCGATCTCTTCACGACATACCTGTTCGAGCATGGGGTCTTCGACCGGGCCCCGTAGGAGATGACGGGCGAACACCCTGTGAGCCAAGGCTCCCACGAAGCCGTGCCGGGTCTCCGGCCCGTAGTGGCCGTCGAGGCGCGCCCGGGCCGATTCGGGGCAGCGCCGCCAGGTGACGAACGTGGTCGCCGACACCTTGACGGGGTCGCCCGGGGGCGGCGACGGGAACGGAATCATCGGTCCGATCCTACGGTGCGCCCCCGGCGATCGGGAAGGTGATTTGTGACAGAACCCTTTGGGCGTAGACTTCCCGCCCCCAGGGATCGTCTATCCATGTCCCGCCTGAACGGCATCCTGTCCAAGAGTCTCGTAGGGATCGCCGCGGCCCTGCTCCTGGTCGTGGGCGGTTTCGTCGTGTCCAGGGCCCTGTCGTCCGGGGAGGTGATCGCCCGGGTGACGGTCGGATCCACCGACCTCGCCGGCCTCTCCCGTGACGAAGCCATCGCCGCCGTCGTCGCCTACGAGGATCTCCTCACCACCACCCCGGCTCGGTTCATCGTCGACGGCGCCGAGGTGGTCCTCGACCCGGTCCAAGTCCGCTTCGACCTCGACGAGGAGGCGATGGTCGACCAGGCGATGACCTTCGGCCGCGAAGGCAACATCTCCGAACAGTTCCGCTGGTGGCTCACCCACTTCTTCCGAACCGAGACCCTCCCGGTCGTCGGATCGATCGACGAAGCGGCCCTCGATCAGGTCCTCGAGGTGTGGGACGCCGACGTCGTCGGAGACCCTCCCTTCGATGGTGCCGTCGAGATCGAAGGGACGCGGGCGGTGGCCCGCTACCCGCAACCGGGACGCATGGTGGACCGCAGCGCCGCCGCCGATCTGATCCTCGCGCAGCTCGTCACCGAGGACCGTGTCCCCGTCGAGCTGCCCATCGTCCACGCCGCCCCCCGCCTCACCGACGCCGACGTCGACGCCGCCGTCGCCGAAGCGAACCTGTGGCTGTCGGCCCCGGTGACGCTGGTGTCGGCCGAGGGGAACCCGACGGTGGAGTTCTCCGTCGCCGACATCGCCCGGGCGCTCCGGTCCGAGACCCGGGACGGGCGCATCGAGCTGTCCCTCGACACCGAGGAGGTCGCCCGTCGGCTCGAGGCCCTCCGGGACGAGATCGAATCCCCGCCGGTCGACGCCCGCCTCGAGGTCGTCGGATACGACGTGGTGGTGGTAGCCGGACGTCCCGGCACCCTCATCGACCCCGAAGAGACCGCCCGCAACCTGGCGATCGCCGCCGGGACCGCGTCGCGGCGGGGCGTCCTTCCCTTCGAAGAGGGTGCTCCACCCGAGGTCACCGCCGAAGAGCTCGAGGCCCTCGGCATCAAACATCTGGTGTCGGCCTTCACGACCTACCACCCCTGCTGCCAGCCGCGGGTGAACAACATCCAGCTCTTCGCCGACATCGTCAACGGTGCCATCGTCATGCCCGGCGAGACCTTCGAGCTCAACGAGTACGTCGGCGAACGGACGGCCGAACGCGGGTTCGTCCCCGCCGGCACGATCATCGGTGGGGAGCTGGTGGACACGGTGGGAGGCGGCGTCAGCCAGTTCGCCACCACCTTCTA
>WFOA01000014.1 GCA_015488325.1 Acidimicrobiia bacterium
GAGGGTGACGGTCTCGCGGGTGTGGCCCAACACCTCGTCGTAGAGGACGATGACGGGCATTCGCAGCTCTTCGGCCAGGTTGAAGGCCCGCACCGTCAGCTCGAAGATCTCCGCCACCGAGCCGGGGGTGAGGACGATGGCCGGATGGTCGCCGTGGGTCCCCCATCGGGCGGCCATCACATCACCTTGCGACGGGGAGGTGGGGCGTCCGGTGGAAGGCCCGGCCCGCATGACGTCGACGATCACGCAGGGAGCTTCGGCCATCACCGCGTAGCCGATGTGCTCCTGCATGAGGGAGAACCCGGGACCGCTGGTGGCGGTCATCGCTTTGACGCCGGCGAAGGAGGCGCCGATCACGGCGCCCAGGGAGGAGATCTCGTCCTCCATCTGGACGAAGACACCGTCGTTCGTGGGGAGGTGGCGTGCCATGTACTCGGCGATCTCGGACGACGGGGTGATCGGGTATCCGGCGTAGAAGCGGCATCCGGCGGCGACGGCGCCGAGGGCGCAGGCCTCGTTGCCCTGGATCAGCCGGGCCTCGGTCATCGGGCACCTCCTCGGGCCTCGACGGGCGCCGTGATGCGAATGGCGAAGTCGGGGCAGAGGACCTCGCAGAGGCGACAGCCCGTGCACGCCTCCTCGTCCACCACCACCAACCGATGGGCGTCGTCGAGGGCGAGGCAGAACTCGGGGCAGATCGACGGGCAGATGCCGCAGTCTTTGCACCATTCCTCGTTGACGTCGATGTGGTAGTGACGTTCGGGGAGGGGGTCGAGACCCAGTTCGGGGATGTCGGCCGGGTCGAGGGTGTCGGCGCCCTGGCCGGCATGGAACGCCTCGATGTTCAGGTCGACCGTCCGGGGAGGGACGAAGCGGGCGATCGCCTTCTCCCACGCCGCGTCGGACAGGTCGAGGAAGCGGGAGACGGCTCCCATCACCACGCTGTTCGCCGCCTTGGCGTTGCCGAGCTCGGAGGCGATCCCGGTGGCGTCGATGAGCAACACCTCCCCGGTTCGTCCGGCGATGGTGGTCGGGTCGAGCGGCGGATAGGGGACGCCCCATCGCCGGTGATCGCGGCAGGCACCGGGGGGGACGATCCGGCGGGCGTCCACCACCAGGGCGCCGCCGGGCCTCAGGTAGGGCATCCAGCGCAGAGCTTCGGCCCATTCGAACCCGGCGAGCACGTCGGCGGAGGAGAGGGGCACGACCGGGGATGCCACGGCTTCGCCGTAACGGATGTGACTCACCACCGCCCCGCCTCGCTGGGCCATCCCGTGCACTTCGCTCTGTTTCACCTCGTATCCGGACTGCAGCGCCGCTTCGGCGAGCACCGCCGAGGCGAGGACCACGCCTTGGCCGCCGACACCGGCGAGGACGACACCGCGAGCGTTCATGCGTCCACCTCCACGGGCAGGATCGCCCGGGGCGGACACAGCTGGGCGCACAGGGTGCATCCGGTGCACATGTCCACGTCGATCGTCACCTTGCGGCGCCCTTCGAACGTCTCGGAGGTCCAGAAGATGGCCGGGCAGCCGAGGTTCATGCAGAGCTGACACGCCGTGCATGCTTCGGCGTCGACCCAGAAGGGCCGGTCCTTGATGCGGACGGGGGCTTCGATGCAGGGGCGGTAGGTGATGACGACCGACGGACCCCGATACGCCATCGCCTGTTCGATCGCCCGGAGGGTGGCCGATACGTCATAGGGGTCGACGACGTGGAGGTCTTCGACCCCGATCGCCCGGCACAGGGCGGGGAGGTCGACCGCCCGGGTTTCCTGTCCGGCGAGGGTTCGGCCGGTCCCGGGGTGCTCCTGGCCGCCGGTCATGGCGACGGTGCCGTTGTCGAGGATGACGACGGTGATGTTCGCCTGGTTGTAGACCGCGTCCATGAGGGCGGGAACGCCCCCGTGGAGGAAGGTGGAGTCGCCGATGGTGGCGACGACCGGCTTGTCCGACCCGCCGCTGGCGGCCAGGCCGGTGGCCATCCCGATGCTCGCGCCCATCGACACGCAGGTGTCCATCGTGGCGAGGGGCTCCAGCGCGGCGAGGGTGTAACAGCCGATGTCACCGGTGACCGTCGCTCCGATTCGTTTGAGCGACCAATAGGGGACGGTGTGGGGACATCCGGCGCAGAGCAGCGGCGGCCGCACCACCGTCGTCGGGGGCTCCGGTCCGGTGCTGCGGGGTTCCACCAGGCCCAGGGCGGCGAGCCCGTCGTGGACGAGGTCCGGGCTCAGCTCGCCGGTCCGCGGGAAGTAGGCCTTGCCTTCGACGTCGATGCCGGCTGCTCGGAGCGTCTCCTCCACGAAGGGCTCCAACTCCTCGACGACGATCAGCTTGTCGACGGTGGCGGCGAAGGAGCGGACCCTGTCGACCGGGATCGGGAAGGTCATCCCCAGCTTGAGGATGCGGGCGTCGGGGAGCACCTCTTTCACGTACTGGTAGGGCACCCCGGCGGTGACGATCCCCACCTTCGAGTCGGAGCCCTCCTCGGTGACCAGCTCGGCGGCGTACTCGACGAGCCGCTGCAGACGTTCCAACACCACCGGGTGCCGGCCCCGGGCGTAGGCGGGGAGCATCACGTACTTCGCGGGGTTCGGCCGGAAGCCACCGACGGGGACGTCCTGGCGCTCCTCGAGGGTGACGATCCCCCGGTTGTGGGAGATTCGGGTGGTGGAGCGAAGGAGGACCGGGGTGTCGAACCGCTCCGACACCTCGAACCCGAGCTTGGTGAAGTCCTTCGCCTCCTGGGAGTCGGAGGGTTCGAGGAGGGGGACGAGTCCCATCCGGGCGTACAGCCTCGTGTCCTGTTCGTTCTGGGAGCTGTGCATCCCCGGGTCGTCGGCCACCATGATCACGAACCCTGCACCCACCCCCGTGTAGGCGGCGGTCATGAACGTGTCGGCGGCGACGTTGAGGCCGACGTGTTTCATGACGGCGAGGGCTCGGGCGCCGCCGAGGGACGCCCCCAGGGCGACGTCGACGGCGACTTTCTCGTTGGTGGCCCAGCGGGCGTCGACCCCGTCGTAGTGCACGAGGGCCTGGAGCGTCTCGGTGGATGGGGTTCCCGGATAGGCCGACGCCACCCGGACCCCCGCCTCCCAGGCACCCCGGGCGATCGCCTCGTTGCCGGACAGCAGGGCTCGTTCGCGGGTCTCGATCGCCAGGGTGGTCACGCGTTCGCCCCCAGCAGCGCCGCCATCTCCTCCTCGGTGAGGACCCGGTTGGAGGCCTTGGCGGCTTCGAGGATCCGTTCGACGGCTTCGGGGTCGACCGGCAGGCCGTGCTGCATCAACCAGGCCTCGGCGTTGGCACGCCCGCTCATCGGCCCGACCGTGATGACCTGACCCCGGCCGATCATGTCGGCGGGCACACCCGAGTAGACACGGTTGGCCAGCCAGGTGTCGCCTTTGCGGAGGGCCTTCAGCACGGCGGCGGCGTGGACGCCGGTGCTGGTCTCGAAGGCGTCCTTGCCGATCGCCGGGTAGTTCACCGGGATGGGTGTGTCGGTGATCTTCGATGCCGTCTCGCAGTAGGCCGGCAGGGCGTCGAGCTCCCCGTCCCACCATCCGAGGAGCTTCAGGTTGACGAGGAGGATGTCCATCGGTGTGTTGCCGCACCGTTCCCCGATGCCGAGGGCGCAGCCGTGGGTGCGGTCGGCTCCGGCGGCGAGGGCGGCGAGGGAGTTGGGGATCGACAGTCCTCGGTCACGGTGGCCGTGGAAGTCGATCTTCACGTCTTCGCCGGATGCCTCCACGATCTCGCGCCCGAACGAGATGAGGGCGCTCACTCCCCAGGGGGTGGCGTGGCCGACGGTGTCGGAGAAACAGATCCGCCGCGCCCCGGCTTCGATGGCGGTCGTGTAGAGGCGGCGCAGGTCGTCGGGGTGTGCCCGGGTGGTGTCTTCGGTGACGTACATGACTTCCAGGCCGAGGCTGCGGGCGTAGCGGACGGCCCGGTCGGTGGTGTCGAGGAGGAAGTCGAAATCCCAACCTTCGGCGTAGCGACGGATGGGGCTGGATCCGAGGAAGACAGCCGCTTCGATCGCCACCCCGGTGCGCTGCTGGGCTTCGGCGATCGGGTCGATGTCGGAGGCGTGGGTACGGCCGGCGCAGTTCGGTTCGATCGGGAGCCGCTGGTCGCCGATCTCCCGGGCGAGGGCGACCACGTCGAGGAAGGTCTGCTCGCCTGCTCCGGCGTAGCCGATGTCCACCGCCTGGATCCCCAGGTCGACCATGTGGTGGAGGAGCTCGATCTTCTCTGCGGTGGTGGGACACCGCACCGAGGGACTCTGGAGGCCGTCACGGAGGGTTTCGTCGTCGAGTTCGACCCGGCGAGGTCGCTCCGGTGTCTCACCTCCCAGGATGTTCCAGTCGTAGAGCAGCTCGTCGCGTCCCATCGGCACCTCCAACACGCGGTCCCAACCGTCCGGTCGGTCGGTTGGTTTCAGCATGTGGGTCGGATGGGAGCGCGGTCAATCCTCCGTTCGCGTGCATTTCTTGATGCATCCGCACCAGCTTTGACGCAACTGCATCAAGGAAAGCACTCATCGACATCATTGACCGGACACCGGGTGTGGGCTCACACTCGAAGGGCAACAGACCGACCGGTCGGACGGGGGAGGGCGTCGGAGCTCTGTCCCGTCTCGAGGAGGTGAAGATGACGACCACGAAGACCCCGGTGTCCTTCCGTCCCCGGGAACTCGTCGTTGCCGAGGATGGAACCGGACATCTCGTGGGGAGCCGCTGCCCGACCTGTGGTGCCCACTACTTCCCCACCCGGGAGGTGTGCGCCGGGTGTCTGACCGAGGACCTCGAGACCGTCCCGCTTCCCCGGCGGGGCACCCTCTACACCTACACGGTGGTCCACCAGTCCACCCCGGCCTTCGAGACCCCCTACGTGCTCGGATACGTGGACCTGGAAGCTCCCGTGCGGGTCATGGGACAGATCGACGTCGACCCCGAGGAGGTCGCGATCGGGATGGCCCTCGAACTGAAGATCGTTCCCTGGGGGACCGACGACGAAGGTCGGACCGTCTGGGGCTACCGCTTCGGAGGTGTGTCGTGACGGACGTGTACGTGATCGGCATCGGGATGACCCAGTTCGGCAAGCATCCCGACCGCACCACCGCCTCGCTCGGGGCCGAAGCCGTCCGCAAGGCGATCCACGACGCCGGGATCGACCCGAGGGTCATCCAGACCGGATACGCCGGACACGTCTTCCAGCCGATGGTCACCGGACAGCAGGTCCTCGCCCAGGTGGGTCTGGCCGGGATCCCCCTCGCCAACGTCGAGAACGCCTGCTCCTCCGGGGCGACCGCCATCCGTGGCAGCTACCTGGACATCCTCGCCGGTGTCGCCGACGTCTCGCTCGCCTTCGGGACCGAGCACCTGACGGGGGCGTTCAAAGGGGCCTTCACCCCGGGAGAGGACGACCCGGAGGCGGCGGTGGGGGCCACCATGCCTGCCGTCTACGCCATGCGAGCCCGACGCTACATGGAGGAGTTCGGGCTCACCCGGGAACAGCTCGCCCGGATCTCGGTGAAGAACAAACGCAACGCCGCCCTCAACCCCCTCGCCCACTTCAAGAAAGACATCACCATCGACGATGTGCTGGCTGCCCGGCCGATCGCCGAACCCTTCGGGTTGTTGGACTGCTCACCGGTGAGCGACGGGGCGGCGGCGGTCGTCCTCGCCTCCGGGGACTGGGTGAAACGTCACGGAGACCCGGCCCGGGCCGTGCGGTTGGCGGCGTCGGCCCTCCGCACCGGAGAGGTGGAGACCGCCCCCGGCTCGATGACCTTCGAGGTCCTCACCCACAAGACCGCCCGCGACGCCTACGAGGCGGCGGGGGTCGGACCCGAAGACGTCGACTTCGCCGAAGTCCACGACTGTTTCACGATCGCCGAGATCCTCCGCATCGAAGGCCTCGGCCTGTTCGAGCAGGGGACGTACCCCCACGCCGTCGAACGGGGAGAGGCCGACATCGGTGGACGGTTCCCCGTGAACCCCTCCGGAGGTCTCCTCGGCAAGGGCCATCCCCTGGCCGCCACCGGCGTGGCCCAGGTGGTGGAGCTCACCAAGCAGCTCCGAGGCGAAGCCGAAGACCGACAGATCGAAGGGGCGCGGGTGGGGATCGCCCACTGTCGGGGCGGAAAGGCCGCCGGCGTGGAAGGGGCGGCGTGCACCGTGCAGATCCTCGTGCGATGATCGGTCGGTGACCCGATGATCGCCCATCCCCAGCTCCGTCGCCTGCCGTTCGTGCTCATGCGGGGCGGGACCTCGAAGGCGGTGTTCCTCCGTGGGGCGGACCTCCCGCCCCCCGGGGACGAACGGGAGCGTCTCATCCTCGCCGTGTTCGGCAGTCCCGACCCCCGTCAGATCGACGGGCTGGGAGGCGCCGACCTGTTGACGTCGAAGCTGGCGATCATCGACCCTCCCGGTCGGCCCGACGCAGACCTCGACTACACCTTCGGGCAGGTGTCGATCACCGAGCCGGTGGTCGACTACGACATCAACTGCGGCAACATCTCGGCGGCGGTCGCCGCCTACGCCGTCGACGAAGGGCTGGTCGAGGTCGTCGAGCCGGTCACCACCGTCAGGATCCACAACACCAACACCGGACGGATCCTCGTGGCCCAGGTCCCCGTCGTCGGAGGCTCGGCGGCGGTGGAGGGGGACCTCGTGATCGACGGTGTGCCGGGTTCGGGGGCGCCGATCACCCTCGACTTCTCGGACACGGCCGGCGGAACGACCGGCTCGCTGCTCCCCACCGGCGCGGTGAGGGACCGGCTGGAGACCGAGGTCGGCCCGGTCGACGCGACGATCGTGGACCTCGCCAACCTCTGCGTCTTCGTCGCCGCGTCGGCGGTCGGCATGACCGGCACCGAAGGTCCAGGAGAGGTCGATCCGAGCAGCCTCGCCGCGGTGGAGGCGGTGAAGACGGCGGCGGCCAAGGCGGCCGGGGTCCCCGGAGGTGGCCTCGTCCCGGTGCCGGTGGTGGTGGCCCTCCCGTCGCCGTACCGGACCTACTCGGGGGACGAGGTGACCGACGCCGACCTGTGCGCCCGGGTGATCGGGGGACGGCCCCCGACCCTCCACAAGGCCTATCCGGGGACCGTCTCGGCCACGACCGCGGTGGCGGCCGCATTGGCTGGCAGCGTGGTCGCCGAGACGGTCGGCGGGGCCCGGTCGGGCATCCTGCGGATCGGACACCCCGGCGGGATCATGGAGGCGTCGGCCCGCGTCGACGGCGGTGACGGGTCCTGGAACGTGGAGGAGGCGACCTACCGGCGGACGGCCCGGAGGATCGCCGACGGCACCGTCTACGTGCGGCGCTGACCGAATCCTGACCGCGCGGTCGGAACCGTCCACTACCATGGCCGTCCCCGATCGATGCGAAGGCGATGGAACCGGTCACCCTTCAGATCAACGGAGCGACCCACCGGCTCTTCGTGGCGCCCCACCGCACGCTCCTCGAGACCCTCCGCGAGGACCTGGGCCTTACCGGGACGAAACACGGCTGCGAACTGGGGGAGTGTGGGGCGTGCACCGTCCTCGTCGACGGCACCCCGACCCTGTCGTGCCTCACCCTCACCGTCGAGGCGTCGGGCTCGGAGATCGTGACGATCGAAGGGATCGGCACGGTGGCCCATCCCCATCCCCTGCAACGTGCCTTCGCCGAATTCGGGGCAGCCCAGTGCGGTTACTGCACCCCAGGGATGATCCTCACCGCCAAGGCTCTCCTCGACCACCGAGCCCGCCCCGGCTCCGATGAGATCGGCGAGGCGATCGCCGGGAACATGTGCCGATGCACCGGATACCTCCCCATCATCCGGGCGATCGCCGCCGCGGCCGAGGAGCTCCCATGAGGCTCGACCCCCATCACGGTGTGGTGGGCACGGCCGCCCCCCGCATCGACGGACTCGCCCAGGCGACCGGATCCCTCCGCTACGTCGACGACCTGGCGTTCCCGGGGATGCTGTGGGGCAAGATCCTCCGCTCCACCCAGGCCCACGCTCGGGTCGTGTCGGTGGACACCCGTGCCGCCGAGGCGATGCCCGGGGTTCGGGCCGTCCTCACCGGTGAAGACTTCCCCGTGGCCTTCGGTCTGCTCCCGGTGAGCCAAGACGAACACGCGCTGGCGATCGACAAGGTCCGCCACGTGGGGGAACCGGTCGCGGCGGTGGCCGCCGACGATCCCGACATCGCCCAGCGGGCCGTCGACGCCATCGAGGTGGTCTACGAGCCGTTGCCTGCGGTGACGACGATGGAGGAGGCCGCGGCGATGGCAGACGAGCCGATCCACGGGGAAGGACCCCGTGTGAACCGGCACCGGGAGGTGTCCCTGGAGTTCGGCGACGTCGACGCCGGGTTCGACGCCGCCTACCACGTTCGGGAGGACGTCCTCTTCTATCAGGGGAACAACCACGCGGCGCTCGAGACCCACGGCGCCGTCGGTCTCCTCACCGACGAAGGCCGACTCCACGTGTACTCGTCGACCCAGGTGCCCCACTACCTCCACCGCATCCTCGCCAAGGTGCTGGAGATGCCGGAAGGGGCGATCCGGGTGACCGCCTGCCCGACGGGGGGAGGGTTCGGGGGGAAGACCGACGTCTTCTCCCACGAGCTGGTCGCCGCCAAATTCGCCCTCGTCACCGGTCGGCCCACCAAGATCGTGTTGACCCGCGAAGAGGTCTTCTACGCCCACCGTGGGCGCCACCCCGTGCTCATGTGGATCAAGACCGGGTTCACCGAGGACGGGCGGATCACGGCCATGTGGCTCAAGACCTACGTCGACGGCGGCGCGTACGGCAGCTACGGGGCGGCGTCCCTGCTGTACACGGGTCAGCTGCTGCCCGTCACCTACGACATTCCCGCCTACCGGTTCCAAGGTGTGCGGTTCTTCACCAACAAACCCGCCTGCGGTCCGAAGCGAGGCCACGGTACGCCCCAGGGACGGTTCGGTCTCGAAGTCCACCTCGACAAGGCAGCGGAGGATCTCGCCCTCGACCCGGTCGCGATCCGGCGACGCAACCTGATCGAACCCCACAGCCTCACCGTCAACCATCTGCGGGTGACGAGCTGCGGTCTGGCCGAATGCCTCGACCGGGTCGTCGACGCCTCGGGGTTCCGGGACCGCTACGGGGAGATGCCGCCGGGACGGGGTCTGGGCCTGGCCGTCGGTGCCTACCTGTCGGGGGCGGGCCTCCCCATCTACTTCAACGACATGCCCCAGTCGGAAGTGATGCTGAAGGTCGACCGCGGTGGCGGCGTCACCGTGTACTCGATGGCGGCGGACTGCGGTCAGGGGTCCACCACCATGCTGGCGACGGTGGTGGGTGAGGCCCTCGGCCTCGACCCCACGGAGTTGACGGTGGTCACCGCCGACACCGACCTGACGCCCATCGATCTGGGCTCGTACTCCTCCCGGGTGACCTTCATGGCGGGAAACGCCGCCCTCGAAGCCGCCCTCCGGCTCGGCGACCTGATCCTCACGGCCGTCGCCGACGAGTGGGAGGTCGATCCCGACCGCGTCGAGCTCGGCCGGGGAGTGGTGGTGGCGGGCGACCGGCAGATGACCTGGCGGGAGGCCGTGCAGATCGCCGAGGCTCGTTGGGGCCTGCTGGTGGCCACCGGTTCCTACAAGCCGCCGAAGGACATCAAAGGTGACTACCGAGGCGCCGGTGTGGGGCCTTCGCCCGCCTATTCGTATTCCGCGTGTGTGGCGGAGGTCGCCGTCGACGCCGACACCGGGGTGGTGTCGGTAGAGAAGGTGTGGCTGGCCCACGACATCGGGCGTTCCATCAATCCGTTGATGGTGCAGGGCCAGATCGAAGGAAGTGTCCACATGGCCCTCGGGGAGGTCCTGATGGAGGAACAGGCGTTCCGAGGGGCGCTCCATGACGGTCCGTCGCTGCTCGACTACAAGATCCCCACCGTCTTGGAGATGTGCGACGTCGAGTCGATCATCGTCGAGTCGGTGGATCCCGAAGGTCCCTTCGGGGCGAAGGAGGTCGGTCAGGGTCCCCTGTTGCCCGTCATCCCGGCGGTGGTGAACGCCGTCTACGACGCCGTCGGAGTGCGGATCGACGAGGTTCCGGTGCGCCCCGACAAGGTGATCGCAGCCCTTCGGGACCGCACCCGGGGTGGCACCGGCCGCTACGGTCCCACCTCTCTGCCCGACTACGAGTTTCGCCCGCCGCTTCCCGTCGACCCTCCAGGCCGCTGATGCTCCGTCTTCCGCCCCTCGACTATGCGGCGCCGTCCGACCTCGACGAGGTGGTGGCCCTCCTCGCCGACGAGGGCAGCGTCCTCATGGCGGGGGGAACCGACCTCGTTCCCAATCTGAAACGCCGCCAGTATCCGGGCGCGGCGAGGATCGTGTCGCTGCGTCGAGTCCCCGGCGTGGCCGGGATCGACGTCGCCGACGACGGGTCGGTGCGCATCGGGGCGCTCACCACCCTGGCGGAGGTGGCGGCCGACGATCGGGTGCCGGCGGTGGTCCGGGAGGCGGCCGGTCTGGTCGCCTCACCCCAACTCCGCAACCGGGGCACGGTCGGCGGGAACCTGTGCGTCGACACCCGCTGTCACTGGCTCAACATCCCCGAGACGTGGCGCCAGGCCGCCGAACCCTGCCTCAAGGCGGGAGGCGAGGTCTGCTGGGTGGCGCCGGCGAAGAAGTGGTGCTGGGCGGTGTCGTCGTCGGATCTGGCACCGGTGATGGTGGCGTTGGAGGCGACGGTCCGGCTGGTCGGTCCCGACGGGGTGCGGGAAGTCCCGGCGGCCGAGCTGTACCGGGACGACGGGATGGATCATCTCGCCAAACGGCCCGCGGAGGTGATCACCGAGGTGGTGATCCCGCCCCTCACCGGCTTGCGGGCCGGGTACCGGAAGCTACGGAGGAGGGGCTCGATCGATTTCCCTATCCTCGGTGTCGCCGCCGCCCTCCGGTTCGTGGACGGCCGATGCAACGACGCCCGGATCGTGCTCGGTGCCGTCGCCTCCGCACCGTTGCGGGTCACCGCCGCCGAGGAGCTCGTCGTGTCGGAGCCATGGTCTGAGGGGCTGGTCGAGCGGGTGGCGGAGGCCGCCGGCAAGGCGGTTCGACCCATGTCGAACACCGACCTCACCTCCCGTTACCGCAAGCGGATGGTGCCCGTCTACGTGGGGAGGCTCCTCCGCGACCTCGGCGGGTACCACGAGTGATGACGGTCTCCCGCGCCTCTCGGCGTGGAAGACGGTCTGCTCTCAACCGATGCCGGCTTACCGCGACTCCGAGATGCCTCGCGTCGAAGCTGACACTGCATGTCCCGGATGCACGACCGCAGCACCGGACATCGCCCCGCCGATACGGGGGTCACCACCGCGGTCCAACGGTCGTCCGGTGGTCGTCTCAGTCCTCGACGAAGAAGCGGCGAGCCTTCAACTCGAATCGGGGAAGCGTGCCCCGGGGGACCGCCACCACCTCGGGGGTGAGGGCGAGGTGGTGGGTGAAGGTGGCGACCAGGCCGTCGGCGACGGACTGGTCGTCGACGCCGTCGGCGCATTCGATCTCGATGCGCAGGGCCGCCATCTCCCGGCGACGGGTGACCGTCACCCGGTATTCGTCGATGGCCGGGTGTCGGCGTACCAGTTCCTCCAACGCCGACGGGTAGACGTTCACGCCACGGACCACCACCATGTCGTCGGCCCGCCCGATCACTCCGCCTGCCAGGCGGGTGAAGGTGCGTCCGCAGGGACAGGGGTCGGGGTCGATCTGGACGAGGTCGCCGGTGCGGTAGCGAATCACCGGGAACCCCGGCCGACCGAGGTTGGTGAGCACCAGCTCTCCTCGTTCTCCCGGTGGCACCGGCCGGTCGCCGCCCGGCTCGACGACCTCGACGATGAACTCGCTCTCGATCACGTGGATGCTGCCGGGCTGGGGTGCGCATTCGAAGCTGTGGGCGCCGACCTCGGACGCGCCGGCGTGGTCGTAGGCCTTGGCTCCCCAGGCCTGTTCGATCCGTGCCTTGGTGGCGGGGACACTGGCACCCGGTTCTCCGGCGTGGACGGTGATCCGGATGGGAAGGGAGGCGGGTTCGACGCCTTGGTCCCGGGCGACCTCCGCCAGCCGTAGGGCGTAGGTGGGGGTGCAGCACATGGCGGTGGTCCCGAAGCGTTCGATGAGCCCGAGGCGCTCGACCGACCCTTGGCCCCCGCCGGAGATCATCAATGCTCCTACCCGTTCGGCTCCTCCGACCGCCGCCCAGAATCCGATGAAGGGGCCGAACGAGAAGGGGAGGAAGAGGCGGTCCGAGGGTCCGATGCCTGCTCCGGCGAGGACGAAGGCCCAGCACCGTCCCCACCAGTCCCAGCTCTCGGCGGTGTCGAAGACGCGGAGCGGCTCCCCGGTGGTTCCCGAAGTCTGGTGGATGCGGACGTAGGCGGCCTCGTCGAAGGTGCAGTTGGTGGAGAGGAAGCCCCCTTCGGCTTGGGCTTGCATCAGCTCGGCCTTGGTCGTGAAGGGGAGGTGGGTGAGGTCGTCGAGGCCGTGGAGGTCGCCGGGGGAGAAGCCGACGGCTCGGAGTTTGGCGGTGTAGAAGCGGTTGCGTCCCCAGATCGTGTCCACCAGTTCGGCGAGGCGGCGCGCCTGGAGCGCCCGGATCTGCTCGGGGGGAGCGGTCTCGAGGGTTTCGTCGTAGTAGGTCGTCATGGCGCCGGAGTTTGGTGAACGGCGGGCAGGTCTGGGAAGGGGGCCAGGGTAAATGATGCGTTCGCGTCATGGCGATGATGCGGGCTGCCCCTTGTCGGCGGGGCCGTCCTTCGGCACACTAGGTACTGACCGACCGGACAGTCAGCGCATGGACGTCGCCGAGGTCGGTGTGGTGAAGCGACCAAACCGGGGTGATCTGCGTGGAGACCGTCGAGAGCATCGTCGAAGAAGCCCGGGCCCTGGTGGAGGACCCCTCCTACCCGGCGGCCCGTCGCTGGCTGGAGGAACATTCCGACGGCAAGGTCCTCGGCCACTTCCAGGTCTACTTCCCCGAGGAGCTCGCCCACGCCGCCGGGATGCTGCCCCTGAAGATCGCTGGGTTCGACACCACCCTGCAGATCCGAAAGGCCGACGCCCACCTCGCCGCGTTCGTGTGCTCGATCGCCCGGAGCGCCCTCGAGCTGGTGATGTCGGGGACCCTGGACATCCTCGACATGTTCGTCTTCCCACCGATCTGTGACGTCGCCCGCCACTCCTGCGCGGTCTGGGCACGCAACTTCGAAGACATCGACTCCCAGATCATGTATCTGCCCCACAACGCCGCGTCGGCGGCAGCGGTCCCGTACCTCACCGGCGAGTACCGGCGGATCCTCCGGGAGATCGAAGAAGTCGCCTCCACCCGGGTCACCGACGAGGCCCTGCGGGCCTCCATCGAGCTGTTCAACGAGAACCGGCGGCTGATCCATGAGCTGTACCGGATCAAGCGGGAGACGCCGTGGCTGCTCTCGGCGGTGGAGACGTACCTGCTCACCCGTGCAGCCGGCGCGATGCCCCGGGAACGACACAACGAGCTGGTGCGTCGGGCCCTCGCCGCCGTCGAGCACCGGGACGCCAAACCCCAGGACAAGGTGCGGGTCGTCTTCTCCGGAGGATTCTGTGAGCAGCCACCCCTCGATCTGATCGCCGTGATCCAAGACGCCTGCTACATCGTCGACGACGACTTCATGGTGGGGCTCCGCTGGCTCACCGAGGACGTCCCCGTCGACGCCGAGGACCCGATCGAAGCCCTCGCCGACGCCTACCTCCACCGCTCCGACTACAGCCCCGTCCAACACGACCCCCGAAAGCCGAAGGAGGAGATGCTGCTTCGCAAGGTCCGCGAGGCCGGGGCGGAGGCGGTGATCGTCGCCGCCGCCAAGATGTGCGAACCGGGACTCGAGGAGCAGGTCGGATACAGCCAGGCCCTCTACGAGGCAGGGATCCCCCACCTCGTCATGGAGTTCGAAGAGAAGACCACCACGTTCGAGCAGACCCGGATGGAGGTCGAGACCTTCGCCGAGTCGCTGCTGTTCGAGTTCGCCTGATCGGAGGAGCGACGATGACGACCCCCACCAAGCACGAACGCCGCATCGTGATCCGGCCCCCGCTGCCGTTGGCCGGGACCACGCGGGACGAGAACCGCAAGCTCATCAGGGAATGGTGGGACGAGCTCAACGCCGCCGGCGAAGAGGGTCGCCCCGTCGCCAACGTCTTCGTGATGGGCTCGATGGCGGAGATCCTACGGACCTTCGACATGCCGATCGCCTTCCCGGAGATGACCTCCCTGCAGACGGCGGTGCGTGGACGGTCCCTCGAATACATCACCACCGCCGAAGACGCCGGGTACTCACCGGACATCTGCGGATACGTCAAGGCGGACATCGGCGTCCACCTGCAGGGGGGAGACCACCCGATGGGCCATCTCCCCGAACCGTCACTCGTCGTCGCCACCAACCTCTGCAACACGTACATCAAATGGGCGGAGATCTGGGAGCGGATGTACAGCTGTCCGGTGTTCGTGTTCGACATCCCCGGCTGGCGGGGGAGCGGATTCGAGACGAAACGGGGCTCGGGAACGTTCCGGGACGACGTCCGCTACGTCGAGGCTCAGGTCCGTGAGCTCATCGCCCTCACCGAGGAGGTCACCGGGAAACGGTTCGACATCGACCGGTTCCGGGAGAACCTGGCCAGCGTCAACGAGCTCTCCCGACTCTTCCGGGAGGTGCTGGAGCTCAACCAGCATCGGCCGGCGCCGTTCAACGCCCTCACCGAAGGCATCAACCTCATGGGCATCGTCAACGCCTACCGCGGGAGCCCCAAAGGAACGCGGTTCCTGGAGATCGCCAAGGCCGAATTCACCGAGCGGGCCGAACGGGGGGTGGGGGCGGTCCCCGACGAGCGGTTCCGGCTGCTCCTCGTCGGCACCGCCTGCTACTCGAACTTCAGGGACTTCGCCGGGCTGTTCGAGGACTGGCAGGGGGTGTTCCCCCACAGCGACTACATGTCGTTCGCCGGCGGTGCCCTCGACCGGGGCGTCCACTACGACCTCGACCGCCCCATCGAGTCGATGGCGGAGCAGATGGTGCTCACCACCCAGGAGGCGATGGGCGGGATGTTCTGGGGCCAGGACTGGCTCACCGAGGTCGTGCGGGAGTGGAGCATCGACGGGATCGTGTTCCACGGGGTGAAGTCCTGTCGGACCGTCTCCACCGGGCTCCCCGACGAACGGGAATGGCTGCTACGCCGACGCGACATCCCCGGCCTGTTCATCCAGTCGGACCTCGTCGATCCCCGGCTGTGGTCGGCGGCCCAGCTCAAGAACCGGATCGACGCGTTCTTCGAGTCGCTCGAGAGTCGCCGGGCTGCCGGTGCCAGGAGGTGAAGGGATGCTCGTTGCAGGAGTAGACGTCGGCTCGACCCAGACCAAGGCCGTGATCATGAACGAGGATCGACAGGTCCTCGGCAAGGGTCTGGTCCCGACGGGAGCACGGTTGAACGAAGCGGGGCAGGCCGCCTTCGAGCAGGCCCTCGAAGGTGCGGGCGCGTCGGAGTCCCAGGTGGGGTTCGTCGTGGGGACCGGATACGGGCGGTACCGGGTCGAATTCGGTGACGCCCAGGTCACCGAGATCTCCTGTCACGCCCGGGGCGCCGTCTTCTTGTTCCCCGGCACGCGGACCGTCCTCGACATCGGCGGCCAGGACACGAAGGCGATCAAGGTGGGAGCCGACGGCGAGGTCATCGACTTCAACATGAACGACAAGTGCGCGGCAGGGACGGGTCGGTTCCTGGGGGCGGCGTCGGAGGCCTTGGAGGTTCCCCTCCCCGAACTCGGGGCGTTGGCGTTGTCGGGGAAGAATCCGGTGAAGATGACCACCACCTGCACCGTCTTCGCCGAATCCGAGATCCTCGGATGGCTGGCGAAGGGTCGCAGGGTCGAAGACGTCGTCGCCGGCGTCCATCGGGCGATCGCCTCCCGCAGTGTGTCGCTGCTGCGGCGGGTCGGCATCGAACCGGAGGTGACGTTCACCGGCGGCGTCTCCAACAACGAGGCCATGGTCGAGCTCATCTCCGAGCTCGTCGGGATGCCGGTGAACGTCAGCTCGGAGACCCACCACTGCGGGGCGTTGGGTGCGGCCCTGTTCGCCCTCGACCAGGTTCTCACCGGTGCGATCCCAGAAAGGCAGACGGTATGAGCGACATCACTGCAGGACTCGATCTCGGCTCGACCTACACGAAGGCGGTGCTGGTGGACGGCGACGGCACCATCCTCGGCAGGAGTGAGAGCCGCACCGGGTTCCACTTCGCCAAAGCCGCCGACCGGGCTCTGGAGGCGGTGCTGGTCGACGCGGGCCTGGGCCGGGACGACGTGGACTACATCGCCACCACCGGGTTCGGCCGCTACGCCGTCGACCTCCGGGACCTGGCGATCACCGAGCTGACGTGCCACGCCTTCGCCGTGCACAGCTGGTACCCGGAGGTGAGGAGCGTCCTCGACATCGGCGGTCAGCTCGTCAAGGCGATTCGCCTCGACGAGGCGGGGCGGGTGCAGGGGTTCCGCCTGAACGACAAATGTGCCGCCGGATCGGGGGCGTTCTTGGAGAAGACCGTCCGATACCTCGGATACGACGTCGACGCCATCACCCGGCTGTCGGACCGAGCGGCGGATCCGGTGAGCGTGTCGTCGGTGTGCGCCGTGTTCGCCGAATCCGAGATCATCAACCACCTGGCCGCGAGCGAACGGGAGGAGGACGTGACGGCCGGGGCCGTCATCGCCCTGGCCGGGCGCGCCGCCCAGGTGCTGAAACGGGTCAAGCCGCAGTCCCCCTGTGTCCTCACCGGCGGGTTGACGAGGGTGCCGCTGGTGAGACGGCACCTCGAGGAGATCCTCGGGTTCGAGTTCATCGTCCCCGAGGACGATCTGGGCACCTTCGCCGGAGCGTACGGGGCGGGGTTGTTGGCCCACCAGCGGCTCCGCAAGGTCAGGGCGTCCCGAGCCGTCCCGGTCTGAGGATGCCGTTCCTCGATCCCGCAGAGGCGGTCGAACGGTTCCTCGAGCCCGACTCCGGTCTCGGCGTCGGGGGGATGCAGCTCTCGGCCGCACCGATGGCGCTCGTCCGGGAGGTGGTACGCCGCCGGATCCCCGTCGCCAGGCTCATCACGAGCCCGTCGGCGTCGATCCAGGCCGACCTGCTGATCGCCGCCGGCCTGGTCCGGGAGATCGTCAGCCCGTACGTCGGGTTCGAATACCTGGGTCTCGCCCCCGGATTCCGTCGCGAGGTGGAGGGAGGGCGGTTACGTGTCCTGGAGATCGACGAAGGTTCCCTCACCCATGCCCTATGGGCGGGGAGCGGCGGGGTCCCCTTCGTGCCGGTCCCGCCCGGACTCGACCTGACCGACATCCCCGCGGTCGACCCGGAGATGTTCCGGCGGGTCACCGACCCGTTCACCGGCCAGGAACGGTGGGCCGTGCGCAGTCTCCGTCCGGACACCGTGTTCATCGCCTGCGCCGTCGCCGACGAGGCCGCCAACGTGGCGTTCGACCGGTTCCCGTACACCGATCGGATCATGGCGCTCGCCGCCCGGCGGCTCGTCGTCCAGGTCGAAGAGGTGGTCCCGGCCGGAGCTCTCGCCGACCGTGCCCCCGGGTCCACCCTTCCGTCGTTCCTGATCGACGCGGTCGTCGTGGCACCGGGAGGGTGCCACCCCACGGGTTTCCCGGGCCGGTACGAGGCCGACGACGAAGCCCTGGGCTCCTACCTGCGGGCGGCTCGGGACCCCGAGACGTTCGGACGTCACCTCGCCGAGATCGTCGGCGAAGATGCCGGAGGCGAACGATGAGCGAATGGAGCGTCACCGAGCTGATGGCGGCCGTCATGTCCCGGGAACTCCGGGACGGCGAGGTGGTGGTGATGGGCGCCGTTCCGGCGTTGCCGATGGCGGCGTGTCGCCTCGCCCGGGCCACCCACGCCCCGAACCTGGAGTTCATCGTCGGGGGGAGCGGAACCGTCAGCCCCGAGCCCGACCGTCTGCCCCTGGGTTCCTGCGGAGGTGACCTGGCGCCGGCCGCGACGACCCTCCCGCTGCCCGACGTCGTCCTGCTCGAAGGTCGAGGCGATGCCTTCGACGTGTTCTGCGCCGGGGGGTTGCAGATCGACGCCCACGGCAACTGCAATCTCATCTGCGTGGGGGAGTGGGAGCGGCCGAAGCTGCGAGGTCCCGGCACGGTCGGGCTCCCGTTCCTCCCGAACACGAAGCGTTCGATCCTCTACACCCAGAGCCACACTCCCCGGACATTCGTGGAGCGGGTGGACTTCGTGAGCGGCCCCGGGCACCCGACAGGAGCCGACGAGGACCGTCCCTACCGGAAGGAAGGCCCCAGCCTGGTCGTGACGCCCCTCGCCACCCTCGACTTCGACGACTCGGGGAGGATGCGTCTGCGGAGCGTCCATCCCGGCGTCGCCCCCCAGGACGTGTACGCCGCCACGGGGTTCGAACTGGCACCGGGGCCGGAGCCGACGACGACCCCTCCCCCGACCGACGAGGAACTGGCCGTCCTGCGAAGCTTCGACCCCGACGGGATCTTGCGAAGATAGGAGCCTCTCATGACGTTCGAAGACAAGGTCGTGCTCGTCACCGGCGGCGCTTCGGGGATCGGAGCCGCCACGGTGGCGGCGTTCGCCGACGCCGGGGCGGTGGTGGGGATCTGCGACATCGACGAGGACGGAGCACGGACCGTCGCCGACACCCACGAAGGGGCGTTCGTCGTCCCGATGGACGTCACCGATGCGGCAGGTGTGAAGGCGGCCGTCGACGACGTGGTGGCCACCCACGGCCGGGTGGACGTGCTGGCCAACGTCGCCGGGTGGGATCGGGTGATGCCCTTCGTCGACACCGATCCCGATTTCTGGGATCGGGTCATCGGGATCAACTACCGGGGCATCCTGGCGACCTGCCACGCCGTGATCCCCCACATGATCGCCCAGGGCGGAGGCGCCATCGTGAACACCGCATCCGAGGCGGGGAGGAACGGATCGTCCGGTGAGGCGGTGTATTCGGGGACCAAGGGCGGGGTGATCGCCTTCACCAAGGCGTTGGCCCGCGAGGTCGCCCGTCACGGCATCCGGGTGAACGTCGTCGCTCCCGGGCTCATCGACACGCCGCTGTTGCAGGGGATGATCGCCGAAGGTCACGGCAGGCTGATGGAGGCGATCGTCAAGGCGACACCGATCCGACGGTTCGGACGCCCCGACGAGGTGGCGGAGGCGATCCTGTTCCTCGCCTCCGACCGGGCGAGCTTCATCACCGGCCAGACCCTCGGAGTGAGCGGCGGATTGGTGATGGGCTGACCGGTCAGTCCACTAGCCTGATCTGCCGGGATACTGCGTTGGACTTCGCCCGCGGCGGGGCATCCGTCAGGAGGGAGCTGCATGGCCGCTCAACCGATTCGTGAAGGTGGGCTCCGGCCGGGGGAGGCCGGAGACCTCACCGAGAAGCAGGAGCATCTGGTTCGGACCGGATATCAGGTGTTCTCCGAACAGGGGATCGACGGCGCGTCGCTGCAGGAGATCGCCGACCGGGCGGAGGTCAGCAAGGGGCTGATCCTCTACCACTTCGGGTCGAAGGAGCGTTTCGTCCTGGCGACCATGGAGTGGGCCCTCACCCGCACCGCAGAACGGATCCGCCGGTCCCTCGCTCAAGCCGCATCTCCCGAGGATCGGATCTCCGCCATGTTGGAGGCGATCTTCTACGACGCCGAAGCCAACCGCCGCTTCTACCTCACCTACCTCGACCTCCTCGGCCAGGTGGCCCGGCGGGATACCTTCGGCCAGGTGAACGACACCTTCCGCACGATCGTCAACGCCCTCTACCACGACGTCGTCCGCCAAGGCGTCGAAGAGGGAGTGTTCGACGTCGCCGACTTGGACGAGGCGGCCCATTCGGTTCGGGCCATCATCGACGGCACCTTCCTGCTGTGGCTCCAGGAGAGCGACTGGCGTCTCCTCCACCCCGTCTACCGGGACCGCTGCCGGCGGAGCCTCCTCGCCTACCTGGGGGTTCGCTGACGGGTCAGGCGCGGAGCCGGAACCGCTGGATCTTGCCCGTCGCCGTCTTGGGGAGCTCTTCGACGAACTCGATCCATCGGGGGTACTTGTAAGGGGCCAGTCCCTGCTTGCACAGCGCTCGCAGCTCGGCTTCGAGTTCGTCGCCCGCGGCGTCGCGGTCGGTGAGCACCACGTAGGCAGCCGGCTTGACCAGATCGGCTTCGTCTCTGCGCCCCACCACCGCGGCCTCGAGGACGAGGGGGTGTTCCATCAGCTTGGCTTCGATCTCGAACGGTGAGGTCCAGATGCCCCCCACCTTGAGCATGTCGTCGCTGCGGCCCTGGTAGTAGAAGTAGCCGTCCTCATCCCGCAGATAGGTGTCGCCGGTGTCCACCCAGTCGTCGCCGAGCATCGTCCGGGCGGTTTTTTCCGGGTTGTTCCAGTAGGCCCGCGCCGCCGAGGCACCCTGGACCAGCAACCTCCCCGCAGCGCCTCGCTCGACGTCGTTCCCGTCCTCGTCGACGACCCGAGCCCGGTATCCGGGGACGGGGCGCCCGCTGGCGCCCGGTTTGATGTCGTCGGGTCGGTTGGAGATGAAGATGTGGAGCAGCTCGGTGGAGCCGATCCCGTCGAGGATGTCGAGGCCGGACCGTTCCTTCCAGCGGTGGAGGATCTCGGGGGGAAGGGCCTCGCCCGCCGAGACACAGAGCCGGATCGACGACAGGTCGGGTTTCAGTTCCTCGAAGGAGGCGAGCTGGGCGGCGTACAGGGTGGGGACCCCGAAGTAGAGGGTGGGCCGGAACCGACGGATCATGTCGAACATCGTCTCCGGGGTGGGCCGGCCGTCGAACAGGATCGACGTTCCTCCCACCCACAGGGGGAAGGTCATGGCGTTGCCCAGGCCGTAGGCGAAGAACAGCTTGGCCGCCGAGAAGAAGACGTCGTCGGCCGTGGCACCGAGGGTGTCCACCCCGTAGCGTTGGGAGGTGACCACCATGTCCCGGTGGCGATGGATGGCGCCCTTGGGGTTCCCGGTCGAGCCGGACGAGTAGAGCCAGAAGGCGTCGTCGGTGGCGGTGGCAGGCGCCGGGGAGAGCTCGGCGGCGGCGTCGGCCATGAGGGCGTCGAGGGTGGTGCCGTCGCCTTCGGTGCGGATCCGGTGCTTGGGGCCGGGGGAGAGGGAGTCGAGGGCGGGGACGACTTCGGCGTCGTATTCGGGGGACCACACCACCGCCGTCGCCGCGCTGTCGCCGATGATGAACTCGTAGTCTGCTGCCCGGAGCAGGGTGTTGAGGGGGACCGGCACGATCCCCGCCTTGATCGCACCCCAGAACAGATAGAAGAAGGCCGGGTCGTCCTTCACGACCATCAGGACCCGCTCCCCCGGGGAGATCCCGAGACCCAAGAGCGCGTTCCCGGCCCGATTCACCCGCTCGGCCAGATCGCCGTAGGTGACTTCCTGACCGTGGTTGGTGCGGATGGCCACCTGGTCGGTCCGTCCTTCGTCGAGGTGCCGGTCGATGAAGGGGACGGCGACGTTGAAGGTGGGGGAGAAGGTGATCTCCTCGTCGGTGACGGTGACGGTGTGGTCCTGCACGGTCCCTCCCTTCCCGGGCGCGTCGTGGCGTTGCATCCGCCATCGTAGCTGTCCGGATGGTCAGCCGTCTCGTGACGGTCGGTCAGCTCCCGGCGCGACGACGGCGAAGGAGATCGTCGAGGGCGGGGACCACCCCGCGGGGGAGCCAGAGGAACAGGGCGATCACGAGGGCCCCGTAGATGAACACCCGGAGTTGGCCGACCTCGACGAGGAGCTCGTCGATCACCGTGAAGGTGAGGGCACCGAGGATCGGCCCCAGGAAGCTGCCGATCCCCCCGAAGGCCAACATGACGAGGACCACCACGTCGACTTCGGCGAAACCGAAGGTCGTGGGGCTGACCCGGCCTTCGGTGAAGGCGAGCAGCGCCCCGGCGAGGCCGAGGATGGCCGCCCCGATCGTCGCCGCGAAGATGCGATAGCGAGCGACGTCGATTCCGGCGAGCTCCGCCGCCACCTCGTCGTCACGGAGCGCCCGGAAGGCCCAGCCGAACCGGGAACGGCGGAGGGATCCGTAGACGAACAGGGTGAGGAGCACCATCCCCAGCATCAGGTAGTAGGGGGGGATCTGGCTGCGGAGGAAGGTTCCCCGGCCCGCCTCCATCAGGAAGCCGGACTCGCCGCCGGTGAGCTCGCCGAGACCGAGGAGCAGGTTCTCGAACGTGAGGGCGAAGATGAGGGTGACGATGCCGGTGAAGATCACGCCGAGGGAACGCCGGACCGCCACCCAGCTCAGCAGGCCTCCCGCCAGGGCCGCCGCCGAGGTCGAGAGCGCGATACTGACGACGATGGGGAGGCCGACGACGTCGGCGAGGATGGCGCCGCCGTATCCGCCGATGCCCGCCAGGGCGCCGACGCAGAGGAAGAGCTGGCCGGTGCTGCCGAATATCAGGTTGAAGGCGATGGTGTAGGCGGCGAAGGCGAGCCCGAGAACCGCGATCCCCATCATCACCCGGGAGTCGCCGAGCCACAGGGGCACCAGGGCGAGGATGGCTCCCACCCCGAGGGTCGGCCACGCGACACCGGACCAGGAGCGGGTAGAGCGCCGCTCCACGCCACCCACCGCCGACGTTCCCGACGCCTGGGAGAACCGGTCCGTCATTCCTTCACCCCCAAGAGCCCGGCCGGGCGGACGAGGATGGTGACGGCGGCGGCGACGAGCAGGATGACGAGGGACATGAAGGTGCCGATGGCCGACGCCGCGATGGCGTTGATGACCCCGAGGATGATCCCCGCCGCCAGAGCCCCGGTGATGCTGCCGAGGCCGCCCACCACCGTCACGATGAGGGCGAAGACCGTGATGCCGAAACCGGCGGTGACGTCGACGGGGGCCACCATCGACCGGGTGAGGGCGACGAGTCCGGCGATGCCGCCGCTCAGGAGGAGGATGAGCCGCAGCATCTTCCTCGGGTCGATACCGACCAGACGTGCCCCTTCTTCGTCTTCGATGACCGAGCGGACCGCCCGACCGAGGGTGGTGAACCGGAAGAAGGCGACGAGCCCGCCCATGGCGACGATGGTGATCCCCGACGCTAGCAGGCTCCCTCGCCGCATCGGTTCCCCGAAGACGTCGATCGCCCCGCCTCCGATGAACAGGGACAGGCCCTTCAGGGGGAACAGCCAGTTCAGGAAGCCGTCGATCATGAGGGCGACCCCGAGGGAGAGGAGCAGGCTGAGGAGGACCCTCGCTTCGCCCCGGAGCGAGTAGAGCGGACGGAAGACCGTCTGGTCGAGCACGAAGCCCAACAGGGCGCCGACGGCGATCCCGATCGCCGCCGCGGGGACGACGGGCAGTCCGGCTTCCATGATCGACACGGTGACGATCGCCGAGACCACGGCCATCTGGCCGTAGGCGAGGTTGAGGATGCCGCCGAGTCCGTACATGAGGGTGAGGCCGGTGGCGAGGAGCCCGAACTGGAGGCCGAGGACGATGCCGTCGAGGATGCTGGCGGTCATGTGACCCCCAGGTAGGCGCGGCGGACTTCGGGGTCGTCGGCCAGGTCGGCCGAGGTCCCTTCCTTGGTGATGGCTCCACCTTCGAGCACGTATCCCCGGTCGCACAGCGCCATGGCGAGGGGGACCTGCTGTTCTGCGACGAGGACGGTGAGGCCCCGGCCGCGGAGGGTGTTCAGCGCCTCATAGGCTTCGGCGGCGAGTTTCGGGGCCAGCCCGGTGGTCGGTTCGTCGAGGACGAGGAGCCGTGGCTTGGCCATGAGCGCCCGACCGATGGCCAGCATCTGCTGTTCGCCGCCGCTCATCGTCCCGGCGAGCTGGCGTCTGCGTTCGGCGAGGCGGGGGAACAGGTCGAAGACCATGGTCAGGGTGTCGGGGTCGGGGCGGGAAGGGTAGGCACCGAGGGCCAGGTTCTCGTGGACCGTCATCCGGGGGAAGAGGTGACGTTCGGCGGGTACGAAGCTCAACCCGAGGCGGACGACCTCCTGGGCGGGGGACCCGGTGATGTCGTCACCGGCGAAGTGCACCCGTCCCGCCGATGCCGGGCGGAGGCCGACGATGGCGCGGAACAGGGTCGTCTTCCCGGCACCGTTGGAGCCGATGACCATCACCGCCTCGCCTTCGTCGACCCGGAGGTCGACGTCGTGGACGACGTCACCGCCTTCGTATCCGGCGGAGAGGCCACGCACCTCAAGCATCGACGATCCCTTCCGCCGCTCCCAGGTAGGCCTCGATCACGTGGGGATCCCGCATGACGGTGTGCGGGGTGCCGTCGGCGATGATCCGTCCGAAGTCGAGGACGACCACCCGTTCGGCCAGTTCCACGACGGCCCCCATGACGTGCTCGATCCAGATGACGGTGATCCCGAGCTCGTCCCGAATCGTCCGCACCAGGTCGATCGACGACCGCAGCTCCGATTCGTTGAGTCCCGCCATGACTTCGTCGAGGAGGAGCAGTCGGGGCCGACCGGCGAGGGCCCGGGCGAGCTCCAGGAAACGCTGTTCGTGCAGGTTGAGGTTGTCGATGTGGTCGTCTCGACGGTCGGCGAGGCCGACGAAGGCGAGCATCTCCTCGCCGGCCGCCAGAGCCGCCTCCTCTCCGGTGCGGGTGTCGGGCGACCCGAACAGGGCGCCGACGGCGACGTTCTCCAGCACGGTCATGGTGGGGAACGGCCGCGGGGTCTGTTCCACCATGGCGATGCCGAGGTGGCGGACCCGATGGGTGGGCAGGTGGGTGATGTCTCGGCCCTGGAACCGGATGCTGCCGCGTGTCGGCTGCTCGAGACCGACGATCAGTTTGAGGATCGTGCTCTTGCCGGCCCCGTTGGGGCCGACGACGGCGAGGATCTCGCCGTCGTCGACCTCCAACGTGACCCCGTCGATGACCTTGAGGCCACCGAACCGCTTCTCGATCCCCTCGAGGTCGAGGATCGCCACCGGGGTTACGGGACGTAGGGCTCGAGGGGTTCGGACTGGGTGAGCAGCTCGAACCACCAGTCGCCCGCCTCGTTCACCCCTTCGGGGGCGGGTCCTTCGGACACGAGGACGAAGATCGGTTGGGCGGCGGCGAGCTCGCCCCACTCCGTCCAGCTCAGCGTGTAGGCGAAGCCGGGCAGGTCGAAGGAGTTGGCGCGCATGTATTCGGCGATCGCCTGGGGGTTGTCCCCGACGGCTTCGACGGCCTGGGCGACCATCTGCACGATCCCGTATCCGGCGACGGCGTCGTCCGACATGAACTTGTTGTCCGAGAAGGCCAGGTAGCGGCGGGCCAGATCCTGGTACTCGGGGCTGAAGTAGTCGGCGCAGGAGAAGTCGGCGTACCGTCCGATGGCGACGTCGGCGAGGCGACCGACGATGAGGTCCGGCGGGGTGAAGGCGCCGGTGACGGGAACGTCGAGCAGCTCGGCCGAGAGGGGCAGGATCGCCGCCATGCCGGGTGGATGCCCGCTGGCGACGAGGAGCTGCGGGTCGGCGTCGGCGATGTTGCGCACGAAGGGCGTGAAGTCGGTGCTGGGCGGCACCGGCGCCACCTCGATGGTGAGCTCGATCCCGGTGTCGGCGAAGGCATTCTCCAGGGCGCTCTTCACGGCCTGGCCCCACGCGTAGTCGGCGACGATCGCGCCGACCCGGGTGAACCCTTGCTCCTGGGCGTATTGGACGATGGGTCCACCGACCATCGGAGCTGCGGCCAGGCAGGTGCGGAAGGTGTAGCGGCTGTCCCGGGTGAGGGCGGCCTGGGTTCCCGACTTGACGAGGAACAGGGGGACCTGAAGCTCTTCGGCGACGGGACCGGCCGAGGCGCCGACGGTGCTTGAGATGGGGCCGCCGACGGCGACGACACCTTCTTCGACCAGGCGTTCGAAGCCCCGCACGGCGGCGTCGGCGTCGTTCTCGGAGTCCTGGATGACGATCTCGATCGGCCGTCCTCCCACTCCGCCGGCGTCGTTGATCTCCTCGGCCGCCAGCAGCATGCCGTCACGCACGTTCACCGCCCACGGCGTGAACGTCTTCGTGAGGTCGGTGAGCAGCCCGATCTTGATCGGCTCGGCGGGTGCGGGTTCGGTCGCCGGCGGTGTGGTGGTGGTCTCGGCGGCGGTGGTCGGAGCCGCCGCGGCGGTGGTGGTGGGCTGTTCGGTGGTCTCCGCCGGCTGCTGGCCGCCACACGCCGCCACGACGAGGGCGAAGGTGGCGAGCAGCCCGAGGACTTTGACTCTGGGGCGCGTTCTCATGGTGTTCCTCCTCCAGACTCCATCCCGGTGGGGATGGGATCTCGTTCGGCCCGTCACGACCGTCCACCTGACTGACCAGGTGGGCAGTCGGCGGTGAGTGTACCGCGGCGATCGGGCGCGTGACGAGCGGCGCCCCAGCAGCGTTCGTCGGTGCCGAATCGGTGGCACGGGGTGCGGTACCCTGGCGCCATGGACACCGCACCGTCGCTCCGCCTCAACCATGCCGTGCTCTTCGTCGCCGATCTCGAGCGGGCCAAGGAGTTCTATCTCGGAGTGTTGGGTTTCACGGTCGTCTCCGACGAGGTGGCGCTCCGGGCGTGTTTTCTGCGCGCGCCGGGATCGGGGAACCATCACGATCTGGGACTCTTCACCGGGGCGGGGCCGAAACCGCCGCGGGGGACCGTGGGGCTGTACCACCTGGCCTGGCAGGTGGAGGACATCGCCGACTTGGCGGTGCTCCGGGACCGTCTGGTGGCGGCTGGGAGCCTGACCGGTCAGTCCCACCACGGCGCCACCATCTCGTTGTACGGCGCCGACCCGGACGGCAACGAGTTCGAGATCATGTGGATGCTGCCCCCCGAGGCCTGGGGTGAGTACGCGAACCGGGGTGTGGTGATGCCCCTCGACCTCGACGCCGAGATCGCACGCTGGGGGCGCGGTCGGTGACGTCTCAGGATTGAACGGGGGGTCCGACCCCGTCTCCCCGACACCCCGGCCAGACGATCCTGACCAAACGGTCAACATGCATCAATTTTTTTGGTACGCTTGCGTCATGGCCGTCGACTTCCGCACCCACCCCGACCGATACCGCCACTGGCGCCTCAGCTTCGAAGGACCCATCGCCCGCCTCGGCATGGACGTGGACGAGGCCGGAGGGTTGGGACCGTGGGAGCTGAAGATGAACTCCTACGACCTCGGCGTCGACATCGAGCTGTACGACGCCCTGCAGCGGATCCGCTTCGAACATCCCGAGGTGAAGGTGGTGATCGTCGAATCCCTGAAGGAGCGGATCTTCTGTGCGGGGGCGAACATCAGGATGCTGGGCTGCTCACCCCACCCCGACAAGGTCAACTTCTGCAAGTTCACCAACGAGACCCGCAACGGGATCGAAGACTCGTCCGCCCATTCGGGACTCAAGTTCATCGCCGCCCTCAACGGGTCCGCCGCCGGAGGCGGCTACGAGCTGGCCCTCGCCTGTGACCGGATCATGCTGGTCGACGACGGCTCGGCCACCGTCGCCCTTCCCGAAGTCCCCCTCCTCGGCGTGCTGCCCGGCACCGGCGGGCTCACCCGGCTGGTGGACAAACGCAAGGTCCGCCGGGACCTGGCCGACGTGTTCTCCACCGTCGAAGAAGGCGTCAAGGGGCAGCGGGCCGTCGAATGGAGGCTGGTGGACGAGGTGGTGCCCACCTCCCGGTTCGCCGAGGTGGTCGAGGAACGGGCCCGGGAGCTCGCCGAACTGAGCGACCGGCCGGGCACCGGACCGGGGATCGAGCTCACCGCACTGGAACGGGAGGTCGGCGACGACACCGTCGTCTACCCCCACCTCCGCGTCGACATCGACCGGGAACTCCGCACCGCCACCTTCACCCTGGAGGGACCCACCGCCCCGCCGCCCTCCGACCCGGAGGCGGCGGTCGCCCTC
This sequence comes from Acidimicrobiia bacterium, assembly GCA_015488325.1. Lineage (GTDB taxonomy): Bacteria > Actinomycetota > Acidimicrobiia > Spongiisociales > ZC4RG35 > S012-128. Next base: position 27,975 of record WFOA01000014.1, read on the forward strand.
GGCGCCGCCTTCTGGCCCCTCGCCCTCTGCCGGGCCTTCGACGACGCCATCCTCCACCTCCGCACCAACGAACGGCTCATCGGCACCTGGCTGTTCGAGACCCGCGGCGACCCCGACCTGGTCGTCGCCTACGACGAGTTCCTCCTCACCCACGCCGACCACTGGGCGATCCGGGAGACCGTCAACTTCCTGCGGCGGACCCTCCGCCGGGTCGACGAGACGGCCCGCTCCACCTTCGCGCTCGTCACCCCAGGGAGCTGTTTCGCCGGGACCCTCGCCGAGCTGGTCTTCGCCGCCGACCGCAGCTACATGCTGGAAGGCACCTTCGAGGACTCCGACCTCCCCGAAGCCGAGCTGCGGCTCACCGGCATGAACGTCGGACCCCTCACCATGGACAACCACCTGACCCGCCTCGCCACCCGCTTCTGGGGTCGGGAAGACGCCCTCGCCCATGCCGAATCCCTCGTCGGCAAGGCCCTCGACGCCGTCGAAGCCCACGAGGCCGAGCTCGTCACCTTCGCCTACGACGACATCGACTGGGAGGACGAGCTGCGCATCGCCCTGGAGGAACGGGCCTCGTTCTCGGCCGACGCCCTCACCGGCATGGAACAGAACCTCCGCTTCCCCGGACCGGAGACGATGGAGACGAAGATCTTCGGCCGGCTCACCGCCTGGCAGAACTGGATCTTCACCCGTCCCAACGCCTCCGGCCCCGACGGCGCCCTCCAGCGCTACGGGACCGGGGTGCGGGCAGATTTCGACCAAACACGGACCTGAGGAGACAACGATGACCACCTTCGCCGACACCGTCGACTACTCGACGCTCATCCCCAACAACGTCGGGCTCGCCGAAGACCAAAAGCTGCGCCGGGCCCTGGAGAAGTGGTACCCGAAGTACCTGGACTGGTGGATGGACATGGGTCCCACCGGGTTCATCCACGAGACCCCCTTCCAGGAAGCCGACGTGTGGCTGCGGACCGCGGTCAGCGTCGAACGGGACGGCTGGGCCAAGTTCGACTACGTGAAGATGCCCGAATACCGCTGGGGGATTCTCCTCGCCCCCGCCGAAGAGGGCAGGGTCATCCCCTTCGGGGAGCACAAGGGCGAACCGGCCTGGCAGGAGGTCCCCGGCGCCTACCGGGCGATGCTGCGTCGCCTCATCGTCATCCAGGGCGACACCGAGCCGGCCTCGGTGGAACAGCAACGTCACCTGGGCAAGACCGCCCCCTCCCTCTACGACATGCGCAACCTGTTCCAGGTGAACGTGGAGGAGGGGCGTCACCTGTGGGCGATGGTGTATCTGCTGCAGCGCTACTTCGGCCGGGACGGCCGTGAGGAGGCCGAGGAGCTGCTGCGCCGCCGGTCGGGCGACCCGGACCGTCCCCGCATGCTCGGTGCCTTCAACGAGGAGACGCCGGACTGGCTGTCGTTCTTCATGTTCACCTACTTCACCGACCGGGACGGCAAGATGCAGCTCGAAGCCCTCGCCCAGTCGGGGTTCGACCCGCTGTCGCGGACCTGCCGGTTCATGCTCGCCGAAGAAGCGCACCACATGTTCGTGGGGGCGACCGGGGTGGGCCGGATCGTGAAGGCGACCGCCGAGGCGATGCGGGACCACGGCATCGACGACCCCTACGAGGTGGAGAAGATCCGCAGCCTCGGGGTGATCGACCTGCCGTTGATCCAGCGGAAACTCAACCTCCACTTCTCCCTCACCTTGGACCTGTTCGGGTCGGAGGAGTCCACCAACGCCGCCAACGCCTTCCACGCCGGGCTCAAGGGCAGGTTCCACGAGACGGCGATCGACGACGACCACCGGCTCCTCGACTCCACCTACCCGGTGACGAAACTGGTGGACGGCGAGTTCCGTCAGGTGGACGTCCCCGCCCTCAACGCCCTCAACGCCCGGCTCCGGGACGACTTCGTCGAAGACTGCAAGGGCGGGGTGCGGCGCTGGAACCGCTACATCGCCGACGCCGGGATCGAGTTCGAGCTGACCCTGCCCCATGTGGCCTTTCACCGTCAGATCGGCGAGTTCGCCGGGCTGTGGGTGTCACCGACGGGTGAGGTCCTCGACGAGGCCACCTGGAATGCCCGTCGGGGCGAGTTCCTGCCCACCGACGACGACCGGGTCTTCATCGAAGATCTGATGCAGCAGGTGACCGAACCGGGTGAGTTCGCGACCTGGATCGCCCGGCCGCAGAAGGGGATCGGCTCCCAGCCGGTCGAATTCGAATACGTGAGGATCCCGGCGACGACCTGAGGGTCACGCCTCGACCGATTCGAGGAACGCCCGAACTTCGCGGGGAGTGCGGAGGCGGACCACCTGGGCGTGGTTCCAGGTGCCGGCGGCGTCGTGCCGTTCGTACCTGGAGCGCGTGGCGGGAAAGCGCGTCCAGGCCCAGCGGACGATGTTCTTCTCCGGCTCCCAGGCATAGAGGTTCGCGAAGGATTCCCGGTTGGTGTTCCACAGCTCTTCGCGGGTGAGGACTCGGCGGAGGGTGCGGGCGATGATCCGTCGCATCACCGTCCGGCGGGGAAGGTCGAGCCAGACGATGGTGTCGGCCCGGGGCCATACGAGGTCGTCGACGCCGCGACTGGTGTAGTTGCCGTCGACCACCCACCGCTCCCCGGCGACGTGTTCGGTGACGGCGGCGGCGAAATCGGCGGGTGAGGCGGGTTCCCATCCGGGCCGGTGGTAGACCGCGTCGAGTTCGAGATGGGGCAGGTCGAGGGCTGCTGCGAGCCGCCGGGCGACGGTGGTCTTCCCGGCTCCGGCGATCCCGATGACGACGATACGGTTCACTGCCGGGTCTGACGGTAGGGGACGGCTCGGCTGCAGAGGAGGGTGGCGTGGGGTTTGTTGGTGGCGCCGATGAGTTGGTAGAAGCTGGGGAGGATCCGGTGGAGGGTGCGGGTGGAGTAGCCGAG
>WFOA01000015.1 GCA_015488325.1 Acidimicrobiia bacterium
CCCCGAGGCGCCGCACCCTCGGATCACCCCCCACCCCGTGACCGCGCCCTTCGTCGTCGGCCCGGTCCCGGCTCCCGAGCGGGCCCGACACGACCACATGGTCCGCCGATTCAGCCGCCGGGCAGAGCTCATCTTCGATCTGCGCCGCTGGGCCGCCGAGCGCACCGTCGCCGCAGAGCTCGTCCGGGCCGTCTGCGCCGAGCTGGACGCCCCGGTGCCCGACGTGACGTTTCACCGGCGTCGCAGTCCCCACACCGGCTACGCCCAGGCGCCCCGACGCCGGGCGGTGATGCGTTTCGGAGAACCGACGGTCCGAGCCTGGGAGGAACGGCGGCGGCGGCGCTGGCCGGAGACCGGCATGCTCCGGTTCGGCGACCCCGCCTCCCTCGACACGATCGCCCACGAGCTCGCCCACCACCTCGTCCACCATCACGAACCGCTCCGCACCCGCGACCACGGGAAAGTCTGGGTCGCCTGGTACGACAGGGCCGCCGTCGTCGTCGCCGCGTTGGCGCCTCCCGCCCCATGAGGGACGGGGCGACGCCTGCAGTCCCGGACAGCCACCGCGGTATGCTCGACGTCGAACGGCCCCGCATTCACCCTCATGTCGAACCCGCCGTCGTCCCAGCACCCCACCAGCGGAGGTGACGTCCACGGCCGCAGCAGAGACGTCCGGTCCCCCGCCCTCCCCATCGACGGGACCGGAGGCGGCATGCAGCGTCTCGGAGAACCCTCCCACCTCCGCGCCGACGGCCATCACACCGCCCACACCCTCACCTGACGGCTCGATGAGAGCGGCACGTCTCCACACCCCCGCCCCCGTCGCTGGTCGGCCCCTGACCCTCGAAGAGGGGGAGGATCCCCGACCCGGCCCCGGAGAGATCCTCGTCGAAGTGGCCGCCTGCGGGGTCTGCCGCACCGACCTCCAGCTCGTCGAAGGCGACCTCCGGCCTCGACGGCTCCCCATCGTCCCCGGGCACCAGGCCGTGGGACGGGTCGTGGCGGTCGGCCGGGACGTCGACGGCTGGAGCGTCGACGACCGGGTCGGTATCGGCTGGTTGGCCGGGACTTGCGGACGATGCCGGTTCTGCCGGACCGGACGGGAGAACCTCTGCGAGGAGGCACGGTTCACCGGATGGGACCGGGACGGAGGCTATGCGACCCTCACCACCGTCCGGGCGGATTTCGCCCTCCGGCTCCCACCCGGCCGAAGCGACCTCGAGCTGGCCCCGCTGCTGTGCGGAGGCGTCATCGGCTACCGCGCCCTCCGCCTCGCCGAAGTGCGCCCCGGCGGCACCCTCGGCCTCTACGGCTTCGGCGCGTCCGCCTCCCTCGCCATCCAAGTGGCCACCCACTGGGGCTGTGACGTCTACGTGGTGACACGGTCGGAGCGGGAGCAGGAACGAGCCCGCCGACTCGGCGCCGTCTGGGCGGGCGGATACGACGACCCTCCGCCCGTCCCCCTCGACGCCGCCGTCACCTTCGCCCCGGTCGGATGGGTGGTGGTCAAAGCGCTCGAAGCCGTCGACCGGGGCGCCACCGTGGCGATCAACGCCATCCACCTCGACCGGATCCCCGAATTCGGATACGAGTCTCTCTGGTGGGAACGCCGGCTCCGCTCCGTAGCCAACTACACCCGGGCCGACGCCGAAGCCTTCCTCGCCCTCACCGGCGAGATCCCCGTGACCACGGCGATCGACCCCCGCCCACTGTCGGAGGCGAACCGGGCCTTGGCCGACCTCGCCACCGGGAACGTCGACGGCACCCTCGTCCTCGTCACCTCCTGAGCGCCGATCTGGTGTTGGTGTGCAGACGGGGTACCCTCACCCCGGTCCGTGTCCCGTTTCACCATCACCACCGCCGACGGTGTCGTGCTCACGGCACGACACCACCCCGCCTCCGGCCGACGCCGGTCCGTCGTCGTGCTCGTCCCCGGCTTCACCGCCTCCAAAGACGACCCCGAAGTCGTCGCCGTGGCGGAAGCCCTCTCCTCGGCGGGACACGACGTCATCTCCTACGACGCCCGCGGCCACCACACGTCGGGGGGACTGTGCACGCTCGGGTACTCGGAATGGCTGGACGTCGCCGCCGCCACCCAGGCCGCCCGTGACCGCGACGAACGGGTCGTCACCGTGGGAGCGTCCCTCGGCGGCGTCGCCGTCCTCCGTCACGCCACCCACGACCGTGACCTCACCGGCGTGGTCGCCGTCAGCTCCCCGGCCCGGTGGCGTCTCCCCCACAACATCCGAGGGTTCTTCTCCACGTTCCTCACCCGGACCCGGCTCGGACGTGCCCTCGCCGAACGCAAACTCGGGGTGAAGATCGACCCCGTGTGGGCCGACCCTCCGCCACCGGCCGACCTGACCGGCCGGATCCGGGTGCCCCTGGCGGTGATCCACGGCGACGCCGACCAGATGATCCCCCCCACCGCGGCCACCCAACTCGTCGACGGTAGCTACGGGGCCGCCCGCCTCGACATCGTCCCCGGAATGGGCCACGCCTTCGACCCCCTCGGGATCCCGGCGATCCTCGACGCCGTCGACTGGACCCTCCGCCAACCCGCCCACGAATCCCCCGCCAGACCCTGACCCGTGAGCGGCGACGGAACGGTCCTCGCCGCCCGGTTCGTCGACCGGCCCAACCGCTTCCTGGTGGTCGCCGAGCTCGACGACGGCCGCCGGGTCGACGCCTACCTCCCCAACACCGGGCGGCTCACCCACCTCTGCGTGCCGGGCCGCCCGATCGTGCTCCGCCACGACCCCGACCCCCGACGCAAGACCGAATACACCGTGATCCGAGCCTGGGACGACACCTGGGTGGCGTTGGAGGCGAGCCTCGCCCCCCGACTCCTCGTGGAATGGCTCTCCGCCGGACATCCCCTCGGTCCCTTCGGGCCCGCCCGGAGCGTCGAGACCGAGGTGACGGTCGGCACCCACCGCCTCGACCTGCGGGTCGTCACCGCCGGCGGCCCGGTCTGGGTGGAGGTGAAATCCGGAGGGCGTTCCGACACCGGCACGGCGCTCTTGTCGAAGACACCGTCGAGTCGGGGAGCCTCCCATCTGGCGACCCTGGCGCACCTCGCCCGGAAGGGAGAACACGCCGTCGCCGCCTTCGTCGTGCAACGCGGCGACGTCCGCCGGCTCCTCATCGGCGGCGACGCCGACGAGGGATGGATCGACGCGGTCCGTTCCGCCCACGACGCCGGCGTCGTCGTATGTGCCTACGGATGTGACGTCACCGAGACCACCGTCCGCATCGGCCGGGAACTGGAGGTCGTCTGGGGCTGAGCCCGTCAGGCGCTCTCCACCCCGATCTCGGTCGCCTTCACCGACACCCACACCTTCGATCCGGCACCGAGGCCGAGGGCGGAGACGGCTCCCGGAGTGACCTCGGCGGTCAACGGCAACGGTGCTCCCGTCTGCAGCCGCACCCGATCACCGTGATGCTCGATCCGCACGATCACCGTCTCCCACGTGTTCCGGGGGCTTCCCTCCGGGCGCCGACGGTAGACGGCGACTGCTCGAGGGTGGACCGTGACGAACACCGGGCCCGCCATGCCCCGGTCCGCCACGCTCAGGTGGTGGCCGCCCACCGATACCATCCCGTCCGACGCCTCCCCCAGCCAGAAGTTGGTGCCGACGAGGTCCGCGACATACCGGGTTCGGGGGCGGAGGCGGATGTCGTCGGCGGTCCCCGATTGGACGACGGAGCCGTCCTGGAGGACGAAGATCCGGTCGGCGAGGAGGAACGCGTCGGTGGGGTCGTGGGTGATGAGCAGTCGCGGTCCTTCGAACCCGTCGAGGTGGTCCCTCAAGGCGCGCCGAAGCTGCACCCGGCTGGAGGCGTCGACCGCGGCGAAGGGTTCATCCAGCAACAAGAGGGCCGGTCCCGAAGCAAGGGCGCGGGCGAGGGCAACCCGCTGGCGCTGGCCCCCGGAGAGGTCTCGGGGCCGACGGCCTCCGAGGTCGGCGACGTCGAGCCGTTCCAGCCAGAACCGGGTGCGGTGACGCACCTCGGTCCGGGACCGCCCCTGGCTCCTCGGCCCGAAGGCGACGTTCTCGAAGACCGAGAGATGCGGAAAGAGCAGGTAGTCCTGGAACACCACCCCCACTCGGCGACCCTCGGGCGGGACGAACACTCCCGCCGCCGGGTCGTCCAACACCCGCCCGTCGAGGAGGATCCGTCCGGCATCGAGGGGGATCAGGCCGGCCAGCGCCTCCACCAAGGTGGTCTTCCCCGAGCCGTTTGGCCCGAGAACGGCGACCGTCTCACCGCCTTCGATACGGACGGCGGCGTCGAGGCGGAACTCGCCTCGACGCACCACACAGCGGGCGTCCAGACCCGACGTCACGGCGCCTTCCACCATCGGTCCCGGAGGGCGACGAGGACGATCAGGGAGATCACCACCATCACCAGGCTGAGGGCCAAGGCGGCGTCGCGGTCGGCCTCGAGCTGCACGAACACGGCGAGGGGCAACGTCTGGGTGCGGCCCGCCAAGTTGCCGGCGAAGGTGACGGTCGCACCGAACTCCCCCAGCGCACGCGCCCAGGTCAGCACCATGCCGGAGAGGAGCGACGGCCCCACCATCGGGAGGGTGACCCGCCGGAACACCGTCCACCGCCCGGCACCCAAGGAGGCGGCGGCACCTTCGAAACGGGGGTCGAGGGACCGGAGGGCGCCCTCCACCGTCACGATCAGGAAGGGCATCGAGACGAACGTGACGGCGAGGACCACCCCGGCGACGGAGAACGGGAGGACGAGTCCGGTGAGTCGGTACAGCGGCTCACCGAACGGACCCCGCCGGCCGAAGGCGAACAGCAGCGCCGCACCGCCCACCACCGGGGGGAGCACCAGGGGGAGGAGGACAAGCCCGCGAACCAGCGACCGTCCCGGGAACTCGACCCGGGCCAACACCCAGGCGACGGGAACTCCCAGCACGGCGGCGATGACCGTCGCCGCCGTCGACGTCACCGCCGACAGGCGGAGGGCATCGACGGTGACCTCCGAGGTGAGCAACCCGACGAGGTCCCGCCACGGGACCCGGAGGAGCAGGCCCGCCAGCGGAAGCACGAACAGCGCCAGCCCCACCACCGCCGCCACAGCCAGGGGCCAGGGGGGACGCAAGGCCCGGCGGCTTCCCCTCATGGCAGGTCGAACCCGAAACGGGTGAGGACGGCGCGCCCTTCGTCGGAGAGCACCGTCTCGACGAACGCTTCGGCGGCGGGCGGCGCTCCGGAGAGCACCGCGATCGAATAGTCGGTGGTCACCTCCACCCCGACGTCGATCCCCTCCACTCGACCCTCGGCGGCCTGCACGTCGGTGACATAGACGAGCCCGACGTCGACCTCCCCCTCCTCGATCTTGGTGAGGAGGGAACGGACATTCGGTTCGCTCGTGTCGACGGCCGGTTCGAGGCCGGCGAGGTCGAAGAGCCGACGGGCGAGGGCGCCGCAGGGGACGGCCGGGTCGCAGAGACCGACCACCAGTTCCGGCCGGGCGAGGTCGGCCAGCCCGCTGACCCCTCCAGGGTTCCCCGGCGGCACGGCGATCTGCAGCCGGTTCCGGGCGAAGACGGCCGATTCGGCCACCAGACCGGCCGCCGACACCGCCTCCATGTTGGCGATGTCGGCCGACGCGTAGACGTCCACGGGGGCACCGGCGAGGATCTGTTCCCGGAGGCCCGAGCTGGCCCCCAGGTTGAGGACGACGTCCACTCCAGGATGGGTCTCCTCGAACGACTCCTCGATGTCGGCGAAGGCATCGGCGAGGGACGACGCCGCCGACACCACCACCTGGCGGTCCTGTCCCCCGGCGACGCAGCCGGCGACCGCCAAGGCCAGGACCGTCGAGACGAAGACGGGACGGATGTTCACGGCACCCGCTCCCCGAGGCCGGACAGGTCGTACCCCCCGACGGCCTCCAGTCGTCTCCGGAACCGGCGGTCGGTGAGCCCGTCGAGGGCTTCGGCGACGGCCGGGTCCGCCAGATACCGGTCGCGTACCCACAGTTCGGCCCGATGGGTCTCCAAGGGATGGAACGGGGCGCCCATCGCCAGCGCCGCCGGTTCGATGGTGACGGCCGTCATCCCCGATGCCACCGCCCGGCGTACCGCGTCGAGATGGGTTCGGACCCGGGGGCCGGGGACCGGGCCCACTCCCGGCGTGAGAGCCCGACGGAAGGCACGCTGGACACCGGCCCCTTCCTCCCGCTGGACGACGGCGGTCCGGCCCGCGAGCGCGTCCCGCCACCAGGCACCGCCCGCTCCCGGAGGTCCGGCCAGCCCGACCCGCCAACGGGCCAGACGGAAACGAACGACGGCGAGGTCGTCGGGCGGCGACGGTGCCGGACCGTGGACGACGGCTGCGTGCACCCGTTCGGCCCGCAGGGCGTCGAGGGCGGCCGCGCTGGACACCGCCACCGCGACCGCTCCACGTCCCCGCTGACGCAGCAGGCCTTCCAGAACGGCCAGCCCAGGTTCGCATCCGGCGAGCACCGGGCCGGAGGGGACCGGCCCCATGGTGACGACCCGGCCCTCCTCCACGTAGGCGTCGGCGACGTCCCAGCCGTCGCCGCCGGTCCCGACCGGGGCCGTCACGGCCCGGTCGCCGACCCGTCCCAGCCGGACCACGGCACCGTCGGGCGGCGGGGTTCCGGTCGCCACGTCGACCGCTCCGGTTGCCGTCCCGAAGAGGGCGGCGACGTCGGTGCCGAGCGCCTCGGCGAGGGCGAGGGCGGCGTCCACCCGCGGGAGGTGTCGCCCGGCCTCCACCGCCGAGACGAGCTGGCGGCTGACCCCGGCACGGGCGGCCAGCTCCGCCTGGGTGAATCCTGCGGCTTCCCGCAGGCGACGCAGCTCCATCAGACAGGAATCTAGCGGTTCTGCCAGCTCTCTGTCCTTCTTCTCGCTTTTGACAGCCAGATCCGGCAAATGTTGCCGGATCTGGCTGTCAAAACGGGGAAGGGGCTGGTCGACGTTGACCACCGACCTCGCCGGGAAAGACCCGGCGAGGGCACTCACCACCGTCCCGCCGAGGGAATGCCCACCAGCCTGGGACGGTCGAGGCCTTCGGCGACGATCATCATGCCGACGTCACCCGCGAGGTCCGCCAACGCATAGGTGGGGCCTTCGCCCGAACGTCCGTGGCCCCGCAGGTTGGGAACGACGACCCGGTGGCGGCCCGAGAGGCGATCGGCGATCGAATCCCAGTTTCGGCCCGATTCGGTGATCCCGTGGACGAGGACGACCGGGTCCCCGCTCCCCCGTCGCCTCGTAGTAGACGGTGGTCCCGTCCTGACTGGTGACGGTCGGCATGGTGCCTCCGAGTTCGCGTGGGTGAGAGGGTATCGACCCGGACCCGGAGATGTCGGCGGCGCCCGGGACGTGGCCGTGGACCGCCGGCGCCTTCCAGTCGACGCGGAGCGAGCTCCCTTGACAGGCACCGGCGGGGTTGGAAGGATCCACGCCCCACAACGCGCTCATCCAGAGCGGCGGAGGGACAGACCCTGTGAATCCGCGGCAACCGATCTCGTTCGGTGCCAATGCCTGATCGATGAGACCGCTGGCGGCGTAAATCCCGGCCGCGGGCCTCGACGAACGCAACGATGCATCGAGTCGATCGGCAACCCCAGCTACCACGTCCCCGATCTGGAGGCCCTCGCCGACGTCGCCCACGAGGCCGGGATCCCCTTGATCGTCGACAACACCTTCGGTGCGGCCGGCTATCTGGTGCGACCCATCGACCACGGCGCCGACATCGTCGTCGCCTCGGCCACCAAGTGGATCGGAGGGCATGGGACCTCGATCGGTGGGGTGATCGTGGATTCGGGGAACTTCGACTGGCGAAACGGGAAGTTCCCGCTGTTCACCGAGCCGGCACCCGGGTACCACGGCCTGGTCTTCACGGACGTATTCGGCCCCGACGGGCCGTTCGGGAACATCGCCTTCGCCATCCGGGTACGAGTCGAAGGCCTGCGGGATCTGGGCGCCGCCCCCTCCCCCTTCAACAGCTTCCTGTTCCTCCAGGGCCTCGAGACGTTGTCCCTGCGGGTTCAGCGCCACGTCGACAACGCCCTGGAGCTGGCCCGCTGGCTCGAAGCCGACCCTCGGGTCTCCTGGGTGCAGTATCCGGGCTTGGAGTCCCATCCGTCCCACCAGCGCGCCAAGAGGTACCTCCGCAACGGGTTCGGTGCCGTGTTGAGCTTCGGGGTCGAGGGAGGGTTCGAGGCAGCCAAGACGCTGATCGATTCGTTGCGGCTCGCCAGCCACCTCGCCAACGTTGGCGACGCCAAGACCCTCGTGATCCATCCGGCGTCCACCACCCACCAACAACTCACACCGGAGGAGCAAGCGGCCTCCGGCGTCTCCCCCGACCTGGTGCGGGTGGCGGTCGGGATCGAACACATCGAAGACATCAAGGCCGACTTCGACCAGGCGCTGGAACGGGCGTCGGGGGGATGAGTCGGCCCGGTCGGCGAGGCACCCTCGGCCGGGTTGCGCGTACACCACCGGGCTGCGGCCCCGCCCCCGGTGTCGGCAGGGCGACCCTTCTCCAAACCGAAGGCCCACCCACCCTCTCGGTCCGGCACCGGTGATACGATGACCGGGTGACCGCCTCCGACACCGAACGCCTCCCCACCTCCGAAGCGGAGGAGATGTACCTCATCACGATCGCGATGGCGGTGGAGGAGGGACACGAGGGCCCGGTACCGGTCCCCCAGCTCGCCAAGGCGTTGGGAGTCTCCCGGGTCTCGGCCAACGAGATGGTGAAGAAGCTCGCCGACCGGGGTCTGGTGGAGTACGCCCGTTACAAGGGAGCGAGCCTCTCTCCGGCAGGCGAAGAGATCGCCCGGGCGGTGCTGCGACGTCGACGCCTGTGGTCGGTGTTCCTCTCCGAACGCCTCGGCCTCACACCGCAGGCCGCCGACACCGTGGCCTGCGAGTTCGAGCACATCACGCCCGCCGACGTGGCCCAACGTCTCGCCGAGTTCCTGGGGGATCCCCAGACCAGCCCCCAGGGAAAGCCGATCCCCGCCGCCTCCGCTGCCGCGCCCCGACCTGCGGTGACGATCCCGCTCGGAGAGGCACAGGTGGGACGAGGGGTCGAGGTGGTAGGGGTCGACGGCGACACCGCAGGCCGCTCCTTCCTCTCCGAACAGGGGATCGCGCCCGGTGCTCGCATCACGCTCCTCGCCGTGGCGGACGGCGGGGCCTGCCTGGTGGAGACCGACGGCGGCCGGGTCCACATCTCGGCGGATCTCGCCCGGACGGTGACGGTCGCCGCCGGGTGAGCCCGGTGGCGTCGCCAGACGGTGACGATCCGGACCTCGGCTACAGTATCAGGGCAGCCATACGAATCTTCGCAGGCTCTGTGACGATCGGGGAGTCTCCATTCCGTACCTGCAGGCCCATCGCATCACGAAATGGTTCGGTGACGTCGCCGCCGTAGCCGACGTCAGCTTCGGTGTGGAACGGGGCGAGACCCTAGTGCTGCTCGGGCCGAGCGGATGCGGCAAGACCACGCTCCTTCGGGTCCTCGCCGGACTCGAGCTCCCCGACTCGGGGACGATCACCTTGGACGGAGAGATCCTCAGTGGTGGCGGCACCTTCGTTCCCGCCGAACGGCGACGCGTCGGGATGGTGTTCCAGGACTGGGCCCTGTTCCCGCACCTCACGGTCGCCGAGAACGTCGCGTTCGGTGTCGCCGACGAGCCCCACGCCCGCCGACGGGTGGCTGAGACCTTGGAGATGGTGGGTCTCACCGACCTCGCCGACCGCTACCCCGAGGCCCTCTCCGGCGGGCAGATGCAGCGGGTGGCCCTCGCCCGGGCGTTGGCGCCTCGCCCGCGGGTCTTGTTGTTCGACGAGCCCTTCTCCAATCTGGACGTCACCTTGAGGAACCAGGTCCGCAGCGACATCGCCGAGCTGATGCGGGCGGTCGGGACGACGTCGGTCTTCGTCACCCACGACCAGGAGGAGGCTTTCGTTCTCGGCGACCGGGTCGCCGTCATGCGGGACGGCCAGATCGTCCAGTTGGGCGCCCCGGCGGAGGTGTACCAGTACCCGGCGACGCCGTGGGTGGCGACGTTCGTCGGGGACGCGAACCTCCTCGAAGGTGAGGCGTCGGACGGTCGAGTCCAGACCGTCGTGGGGGCCCTTCCGCTGTCGAACGAGGTGACGGGGAGGTGTCGGGTCGTGGTCCGACCCGAATACCTGATGATCGGCAACGGCTATGACGGCCTCGTCACCGGCGTCGAGTTCTACGGCCACGACACGTCGTATCGGGTGACGATGGGTGCGGTCACGTTGACGGTCCGGGGCATGGCCGCTCCGAGGTTCGGCGTGGGGGATCGGGTCTCGGTCACCTACGGAGGCCCGAAGGTGGTGGCCTTCGCCGCCGACGACGCCGTCTCCTGACCGGCGACCGACCCTTCCCACGTTGGGTAAGGCCTTCCATGCCTAAAGCGTTAGGCTGACTTTACATTCTTGGTCACCGGTGTCTACGCTTGCCGCCGCCGACCGGATCCTCCGGATCCCATCGAACAAGGAGCAGACCGTGAAACGACCCCTTCTCGCCCTCCTCGGGTCCCTCGCCCTCCTCCTCGCCGCCTGCGGAGGAGGACAGCCCGAAACCCTCACCGTGTACTCGGGACGCACCGAGAACCTGATCGGGCCGCTGCTCGAACGGTTCACCGCCGAGACCGGCATCCCCGTCGAGGTCCGCTACGGACAGTCCGCCGACCTGGCCCTCCTCATCGACCAGGAGGGCGATCGCAGCCCGGCCGACGTCTTCATCTCCCAAAGCCCCGGCGCCGTCGGGTACCTGGCCGAACGGGACCGCCTCCGACCGATCCCCGAACGGCTCCTCGGCCTCGTACCCGCCGAATTCCGCAACGCAGACGGGCTGTGGATCGGGATGACCGGGCGGGTCCGGACCCTCGTGTACAACCGGGACTTGGTCGACCCAGCCGACCTCCCCCGATCGGTCTTCGACCTGACCGACGAGGCGTACCGGGGCCGGGTCGCCGTCGCACCGGCCAACGGGTCCTTCCAGGATTTCGTCACCGCCATGCGGGAGCTGTACGGCGACGACGCCGCCCTCGACTGGCTCCGGGGCCTCGCCGCCAACGACGCCCAGACCTACGCCAACAACACCGCCATCGTCCAGGCAGTCGCCCGCGGCGACGTCCCCATGGGACTCGTCAACCACTACTACAACCTCCGGGCCAAGGCAGAGGACCCCACCATCGCCTCGGAGAACAGCCCCTTCGCCGACGGCGACATCGGGAACCTGATGATCGTCACCGCCATCACCGTCCTCTCCACCGCCGACGCCCCCGAAGACGCCGAGCGTCTCGTCGAGTTCATGCTGGGCGAAGAGGCGCAGCGGTTCTTCAGCGAACAGACCTTCGAATACCCGCTGGCTGCCGGTGTCGAACCCGCCGACGTCCTTCCCCCGCTCTCCGCCGTCGGCGTGGCCACCTACGATTTCGACCGGCTCGGCGGAGGTCTGGAACGCACCAAGGAGTTGATCGATGAGAGCGGTCTCGAAGGTCCCTGACCGGACCTTCGAGACCCGCCCGCCCCGGCGATGGGGGCTGCGGACGGTCGTCGCCCTGGTCGGGGTGGGGTTCGCCTTCCCCGTCGGGTACCTGGCCTGGGCGGCGGTCGGTCTCGGCGGTGAGTTCTGGGCGACCCTCACGAGCGCGTCGACCCTCGTCCCCCTCCGCAACTCGCTCCTCATCGCCGGTTCCACGGCGGCGGCCGCCGGTCTCCTCGGATCCCTGCTGGCCTGGCTCGTGGTGCGCACCGACCTGCCCGGCCGCCGCCTGTGGAAGACGATCCTGCCTCTTCCCCTGGTGGTCCCCTCGTTCGTGGGCGCCACCGCGCTCCTCGCCGCCTTCGGCCGCGGGGGGCTGGTCCCCTTCATCCCCCGGGTGGAAGGCTTCTGGGGCGCCTTCGCCGTGTTGACCCTCCTCACCTACCCCTACGTCTACCTCCCCGTCGCGGCCCGACTCTCCACCACGTCGGCCTCCCTCGAAGAGGCGGCCCGTCTCCTGGGCAAAGGGTCCGTCACCACCATCGTCCGGGTGGTCGTCCCCCAGATCCGCGAGACGGTGCTGGCCGGGACGATGCTCGTCTTCCTCTACGGCTTGAGCGACTTCGGGGCCGTCTCGCTCATGCGCTACGACACCATCACCCGGGCGATCTTCTCGGCCCGCCTCTTCGACCGCGCCGCCTCCCTCACCCTCGGCCTGGTCCTCGCGGTGCTCGCGCTGGCGGTGGCCGCCTTCGAGCGTCTCGGAGCCCCCACCCGGACCGCCCCGTTCGCCACCCTGCCGCTCCGCTACCCGCTGGGGCGGTGGAGCGTCCCCGCGACCCTCTTCGTCGCGGCGGTCGTCGGTGTCGGTCTCGTCGCCCCGCTGGCGGTCTTCGTGTTCTGGGTGGTGCGAGGATCGGCCACCGTCGGGGTCGGCTTCTCAGGGTTGGGCGACAGCCTGGCCTTCCTCGTCGAACCCACCCTCAACTCGGCCGGGGCCGCCCTCGCCGCCGGCGTGATGGCCGCCGTGGTGACCCTCCCCGTCGCCTACGCCGCCGTCCGGCTCCGGGGCTGGGTCCCGGCGGTGACGTCCACCGTCGTCAACTCGGTCTTCGCCCTCCCCGGACTCGTCGTCGCCCTGGCCGTGGTGTTCTGGGCGATCCGGGCACCGGGCGCCCTCGGAGGCCTCTACCAGACCTTCCCTCTCCTCGTCTTCGCCTACGTCCTCCACTTCGGCGCCCAGGCGATGCAGTCGAGCCGGGCGGCCATCGCCGCCGTCCCCCGCCGATACGACGACGTCGGCCGCACCCTGGGGGTCGGCCGTTGGCGCCGTTTCCTCACCGTCGAGGTCCCGCTGATGAGACCGGGGCTCGTCGCCGGATCCGGTTTGGTGTTGCTCTCGACCTTGAAGGAACTCCCCGCCACGCTCCTCTTGGCGCCCATCGGTTTCGAGACGCTGGCCACGAAGATCTGGGGCGCCGCCGAAGACGGGTTCTTCGCCGAGGTGGGGATCACCTCCCTCGTGTTGGTGGCCCTTTCGGCGATCCTCACCTGGCTGCTCGTGCTGCGCCAGGCCTCGGTGACCTCCCCCCCTCCCCCGAACTGACAGCCAGATCCGGCAAATATCGCCGGATCTGGCTGTCAAAATGGGAGGGGGACGGTGGTGGTCGGCTGGGTCGGGTCAGCCGAAGGGGGATTCGTCGGTGGTCTGTTCGAAGACCCGCCGGGCCTTGCCCACCTCCTGGCGGGGCAGGGTGCCCGGGTCCCGCAGATCGACCTGCACCCGGATCCGCACCCGTTCCGTCAACGCCCGGGCCACCCGGTCCCGAATCTCCTCTCTCCGGGCGACGAGGCCCGGGTCGGCCAGTTCGGCGACGACCCGGAGCTCCGGCAGGGTCGTACGCCGGTCCACGATGATGCCGTACTGGCCGCCGATGGCTTCGTCTTCGAGCAGCGCCGTCTCCACCTCCCGGGGATAGACGTTGATGCCCCGGATGATGAGCATGTCGTCGACCCGGCCCATCAGCCGGGCGATCCGTCGGAAGGTACGTCCGTCTCGGCCCGGCTCGTCGACGAACCGGGTGAGGTCCCGGGTCCGGTAGCGGAGCACCGGCTGCGCCTCCTTGGTGAGGGTGGTGAGGACCAGTTCGCCGACTTCGCCGTCGGGGACCGCCTCCCCCGTCTCCGGGTCGACGATCTCGGGATAGAAGTGGTCGTCGAAGACGTAGAGGGCGCCTTTCGCCTCGGGGGCTTCCATCGCCACGCCGGGGCCGATCACCTCGGACAGCCCGTAGATGTCGAGGGCCTGAAACCCCCCGCCCCACACCTCTTCGATCCTCTGTCGCATCCCCTCCGACCATGGTTCGGCACCGAGCACGCCGTACCGCACCGAGAGACGGTCCCTCAGGCCCCCTTCGAGAGCCCGCTCGCCCAAGAGGAGGGCGAAGGACGGCGTGCAGGCGAGCCCGTCGGCGCCGAGGTCCGCCATGAGGCCGAGCTGGAATCCGGGGTTTCCCCCGGAGGCGGGCACGGCGGTGGCTCCGAGACGTTCGGCGCCGTAGTGGAGACCGAGGCCACCGGTGAAGAGACCGTATCCGTAGGCGACGTGGACGACGTCGGAGGGTCGCCCACCGGCGATGGCGAGGGCGCGAGCGCAGACCTCGGCGAAGACCGCCACGTCCCCGGCGGTGTAGCCGACGACCGTCGGCTTCCCCGAGGTGCCCGACGATGCGTGGACCCGGACCAGCCGGTCCCGGGGTACGGTGAGCATCCCGTAGGGATAGGTCTCCCGGAACTCGTCCTTCTCGGTGAAGGGGAGCCGGCAGATGTCGTCGATGCTCCGGATGGCGTCGACGTCGACTCCCGCCATCTTCTCCCGCCAGTAGGGAACGTCGCAGGCGGCGAGCCGCTCCACCAACCGGCGGAGGCGTCGGCTCTGCAGGGCCGACTTCTCGGCAGGCTCCATCGTCTCGATCTCGGGCTGGAACATCGACGGCATGGACTCACTCCCTCCTGGTGGCGACGTCGAAGATACCCCGTCTCGGCGAATCCTTTCGGGTCCGAGACCCGACACCCGAACCTTCCCCCACCCCGACGGCGCCGCCCCGAGTGTCCACGGATGTGCATCTTCGAACATGCCCAACGGCCCTGACGCTGTGGCCGATCGGCCTCTAGTGTCTGTCTGGACCTCTGCGGACACTGGCGTCGACGCGATCCCTCAAAGGAGGATCCTGGTGGTCGAGATCTCGAGACGCACGTTCATCAAGGCGACCGCCGCCACCGGCACCACCCTGGCAGCATCGAAGGTCCTGTTCGAGACGGTCGACTCCGTCGCCCAGGCCGAAGCCTTGACCCTCGCCCCGACCGAAGACCGGGTCTTCACCACCTGCTGGATCGGCAAGCAGGACTGTGGGATGTCGGCCCGGCGGATCGACGGCCGGGTCGTCAAGTTCGATGGAGTCGACGATCACCCCCGCAACCGCGGGACCCTGTGCCCCAAGGGCCAGGCGCAGATCGCCTCCATCTACGACCCCCACCGGGTGAAGACACCTCTGGTCCGCACCAACGCCAAAGGAGTTCCCGGCGAGTGGCGCCGCGCCTCCTGGGACGAAGCCCTCGAGTTGGTCGCGGCCAAATACCGGGAGGTGGCGGCCGACGACCCGAAGCTGGTTCTGTGGCAGAAGGGTCGCTCCAAGGCGAAGAGCTTCTACGACAAGGCCTTCGTCAAGGCCATCGGCGCGACGAAGCTGGGTCACGGAGCCTACTGTTCGGACACCGGGTACCGGGCGATCGAATACACCGTCGGACTCCACGGCGTCCTCCACCCCGACCTCCTCAACGCGAAGTACGTCCTTTCCTGGGGGTGGAACATCACCAACGCCGGGGGGAACAAGTTCTGCTGGCTCACCTGGCCCCAGCAAATGGTCCAGGCGCGAGAGCAGAACGGTCTCAAGATCGTTCAGATCGACCCGAGGCTCCGACCTGCAGGCCCCTTCGCCGACGAGTGGGTGCCGATCCGACCGGCCGGCGACCTGGCCCTGGCCCTCGCCCTCTGCCACGAGCTCATCCGCCAGGGGTTCTTGGACCGTCCCTACCTCACCACCTACACCAACGCCCCCTATCTGGTCGGTGAGGACGGACTCTTCCTTCGGGAAACCGTGGGAGAAGGGGACGAAGCCGAGGAGGTCCCCCTCGTCTGGGACGAGGCGACCCGCCGAGCCGTGCCGGTCACCGAGGCGACCAGCCCCGCCCTCGAAGGCGAATACACCGTGGGCGGCCAGACGGCGAAGACCGCCTTCGAGTTGTTCACCGAGCATGTGGCCGACGCCACCCCCGAATGGGCAGCCGACAAATGCGACGTGGCCCCCGACACGATCCGTCGGATCGCCACCGAGTACGGCACCAACGCCCGGATCGGAGCCACCACGGTGGTGGACGGCGTCGAGGTGCCCTACCGCCCGGTGGGGATCATGGCCTACCACATGGCCCAACAGGAGCTCGGGTTCCCGGCGCTGCGGGCCATGGCGATCATCCCGATGCTGGTGGGCGCCTGGGGAGCCGTGGGCGGCCAGCTCGCCGACTTCACCTGGAAGATCCACAAGAACTACGCCAAGTTCGAAGACCTGAAGGTGGAAGAGCCCCCCTACGACTTCGTCCTCAACAAGTCGAAGTTCTTCCCCATCAACACCGGCTTTCCGGGGATCGTCGCCCGGGTGATGCAGGATCCCGCCAAGTACGGGGTGGAGAAGCTGCCCCGGATGGTGATCCTGCACATGGTCAACCCGGTCACCTCCTTCGCTTCCCAGGCCGACTTCCTCGCTTCGTACGAGAAGTTCGAGTTCGTGGCGGTGATCAGCCCCTGGATGTCGGAGACCGCCGACCTCTTCGCCGACGTCGTCCTCCCTTCCGCCACCATCGAGAAGTACGAGGGGCCGTTGTCGGCGGGAGACGGCTACATCGACGCCAAGGCGTTGAGGATGCCGCCCATGGATCCCCTCTTCGAGTCCCGTGGGGAGATCGACATCTACCTCGACCTCACCGAGAAGATGGGGAAGCTCACCGGCGAAGGCGGCTACATCGAACACCTCAACAAGGAGCTGAAGTTGGCCGGGACCGAGTTCGAGCTCCCCGACGGATCCCGGCCCGACGTCCGTGACATCTTCGACCGCTGGGCGAAGATGGAGGGGCTGTCGGGGATCGACTTCTTCGAACAGAACGGGGTGTGGGTGAAGGGTCCCATCTCCCCCACCAAGAGATATGGCTACGTCACCGACCCGCCCTTCGGCGGGGCCGTCCACCGGCTCTACGGTGAGAGCCTGCTGAAGGCCCAGCGACTGCAGAAGGAGATGGGCGCCGACGAGGTCTACTGGCGGGACTACACGCCCTTCCCCACCTGGCGTACCCCGACGATGGAGGCCTCCCCACCCGAATACGACCTGTACCTGATCAGCTACAAGCTGGTGGAGCACAAACAGTCCCGCACCTCCATGGTCCCGTTGCTGACCGAGCTGAGCGGACACCAGCGGGTGGAGATGAACCCGGCGACGGCCCGCCGCCTCGGGTTGAAGGAGGGGGACGAGGTGACGGTGGAGTCCCACCACGCCCTCACCGGTGAGACCCGCCGGGTGAAGACCGTGGTCCGGCTCACCGAAGGGATCCGTCCCGACGTGGTGGGGATGCCCCACCATTTCGGCATGTGGACCCATCCGGCGAACAAGGACGCCGGCCCCACCCCCAACACCCTCTACTTCACCGACGAAGGGTATGTGGGCATGACCGCCGATGCGGTGTTCCACGTCAAAGTTCGAGTGATGAAAGGGGGTGGTGCGGCGTGACCCACTACGCCATGGCGATCGACCTCGACCGGTGCCAGGGCTGTCGGGCCTGTGTCGAAGCGTGCAAGATCGAGAACAACACGCCGAGTGCGGTGTTCTGGATGTACGTGTTCCGACTCGAAGAGGGCACCTATCCGGACACGTCGATCTCGTTCCTTCCCCGGCCCTGCCAGCACTGCCACAACCCGCCCTGCGTGAAGGTCTGCCCGACCGGTGCGAGGTTCCATCGGGACGACGGCATCGTCCTCACCGACTTCGACCGGTGCATCGGCTGCCGGTACTGCGAGGTGGCCTGCCCCTACGGCGTCAACTTCTTCAACTGGAGGAAACCCGAGCAGGCCTTCGCCGACTACCAGCTCAAGATGGACGACCCCGACTTGGCGGCGGTCACCGGAGGGCTCATCCCCCCGTACCGCAACCCGGACCTGGACGAGCTCCAGGGTGACGAGCAGCGCCGCACCGCGGGGAGCGCCCACTACAAGGGCGTGGTCGAGAAATGCACCTTCTGTGTGCAGCGTGTCGAGAAGGGTCTGGACCCCGCCTGCGTCGTCACCTGCCCGGTCGAGGCCCTGGTGTTCGGCGACCTCGAGGACCCGAACAGCCCCGTCTCGACCTACCTGCGGGGCCGGGACCAGTTCAAGCTGTTGGAGGAGCTGGGGACGGACCCGAGCGTGATCTACGTGGGCGGCACCCCGCCGACCCCGGACGCCCGGGAGATCGAGAGGCCGATGACAGGAGTAGGCAATGCCAACGCGTGACATGAGACAGCCCCTCCCCATGGGAGTCGGGAGCCTGACCCGGGGCTGGGCCGCGGTCCTGGCTCTCGGAGTCGTCGGGACGGTGGTGGGAATCGTCGGCTATGCCGTCGAGCGAACCCAAGGCATGGTCGCCACCGGGATGCGTGACCTGGGCACGATGCAGGGCGCCACCTGGGGCATCTACATCGCCCTGGTCGTCTACTTCGTCGGCGTCAGCTTCGCCGGCATCACCGTCGCCGCCCTCATCCGGCTGTTCCGGCTCGACAAGCTCCGCGGTGTCGCCCGCATGGCCGAGGTGCTCACCGTCGTGGCGTTGATCCTCGGCGCCCTGGCGATCATCGTCGACCTGGGGCAGCCGGTCCGAGGTGTCATCAACCTGTTCCGCTATGCTCGACCCCAGTCGCCGTTCTTCGGGACGTTCAGCCTGGTGATCTCCGGGTACCTGTTCGCCAGCCTCGTCTACCTGTACCTGACCGCCCGCCGTGACGCCGCCGTCCTCGCCCGGCGACCCTCCCGCCTCCAGGGCTTCTTCCGGCTGTGGGCGGCCGGCTACGAGGACACCCCCGAACAGCGGGCCCGGGACCGGCGGGTCACCTTCTGGCTGGCCCTGGCGATCCTGCCGTTGCTGGTGATCGCCCACTCGTCGCTCGGTTTCGTGTTCGGGCTCCAGGTGGGTCGGCCCGGATGGTTCGGGACCCTGCAAGCCCCCGCCTTCGTCGTTCTGGCCGGGGTCTCCGGGGTGGGCCACATCATCGTCCTCGCCGCCATCGTCCGAAAGGCCCTGGGGCTGGAGAGGAGGATCGGCAGGGACGCCTTCGGATGGCTCGGTCTGTTCCTTCTGGGCCTGCTCGCCACCTACCTCTACTTCGTCGTCGTCGAGGTCCTCACCATCATCTACCAGCCCGGTGTGATCGAGCAGCGACTCTCCGAGGCGCTCCTGTCGGGGACCTACGCCTGGCTCTTCTGGGGTTCGGTGGCGACGCTGGTCGTCCCCTTCCTCATCCTCGCCTGGATGGCCCTCACCCGAACCTGGAGGGTGGGGTGGCTGGTCACGAGCGGGATCCTCGTCAACCTGGGGGCGATCGGCAAGCGGTACCTGATCGTCGTTCCCTCCCAGACCCACGGCCAGCTCCTCCCCTACGGGGTCGGGTCCTACACACCGAGTCTGGTGGAGCTCGCCGTCACCGTCGGCCTGTTCTCCCTGGGGGCGGTGTTGATCACCCTGTTCATGAAGGTGTTCCCCATCGTCGACCTCGAAACCGAGGCATCGACGGAACTCGAGGAGGTGTCGGCATGACCAAACGTGGGGTCGTGACGATCGGCATGATCCTGGTCGGAGCGGTGCTCATGGTGTGGAGCTATTTCGTGGGGGCGGCGCCGTGGTGTGCCACCGGTGTCGAATGCTCCAACCCACGTGTTGAATGGGCGCCGGCCCTGTTCGTGCTCGGCGTCGTGGTGGCGTTCTCGTCGGCTCTCTACTACTCGATCGCCAAAGACAAGTGAGCCTCGAAGGGACCGCCCGCCTCCGCCAAGGGGTCTACCGGCTCCTCGCCCTCGGATTCTCCTATCCCAGCCCCAGGCTGGTGGAGACGGCGGCGGGGGCGCCGGCCGCCCTCGACGCCTACGGCCTCTTCGACTTCTCCTTCTCCCTCGACGTCGTGGAGGCCTCCGCGGAGGTGGCACGGTCCTCCCTCGAAGAGCTGGAGGTGGCCTACATCGCCCTGTTCGAAGCTGGGCTCGGCGGCACCGCCTGCTCCCTCTTCGAGTCCGACCACCTCGCCGACCCCCGGCTCGGTCAGGTCGCCGAGGTCCGCTCCGCGGTCCGTCGTACCCTGCTCCGGTTCGGCCTCACCCTGGAGGGGACGCTCCCCGACATGGTGGATCACCTCTCCACCGAGCTGGACGCGATGGCGCTCCTCTGTTCTCGGGAGGTGACGGACTGGGAGACGTCGGGGCGACCGGGGCGAAGCCTCTCCCACCAGCGGGAGCTCTTCGAAGACCACCTGGGGCGATGGGCGCCGTCGCTGGCCCGACAGGTGCGGGACGCCGCCCGTCATCCCGCCTACACGGCGTTGGCGGCCGCCCTGGCGGCCTTCGTCGAACATGAACGGCAATGGCTGCCTCGACTCGTCGAGACGGCGGAGGCTCTGCGGTGACGACACTCCTCATCTGCGCCGACGGCTGGGACGGGCCGCCTCCCGACCTCGACGGGGTGGACTCGGTCCTCGTCGACGAGCTCTGCGTCGGCTCCCGATCCGTCGAAGCGGCCATCCCCGAAGCCACCGACGAGTTGGCGGTGGCCGTGCATCGCCGACAGGTGAACCTGGGGGCGTTGCAGGCGGGGATGCGGCGAGCAGGCTTCGACCCCTTCGCGGTGGCGGTGGTGGACTTGGACGCCGTCGGGACGCCGTCGGAGTTCCCGGTGGCGGTCGCGGCCGGCCTGGCGCGGGCCCGGGCGTTTCGCGGCGCGGCCCCCGAACAGATCAAGCTGCTCCCATCCGACCGGAGGACCCGACGCGGTTTCCTCTCCCTCGGGGCCCCCACCTACACGGGAGCCCCTCGCATCGTCCCCGAGGTGTGCGCGGCCGACCGTGGGTGCGACCTCTGCGTCACCGAATGCCCCGCCGGGGCGTTGTCCTGGTCGGACGGCCGGGTCGTCTACGACCCCACCTCGTGTGTGGTCTGCGGGATCTGTCTCACCACCTGCCCGGTCGGCGCCGTCGACCATCCGACGGCTTCGCCGGCGGCGATCTCCGAGGAGATCGCCGCGGCGGTCGCCGCCTCCGAGACGACGACCGCGATCCGGTTCCGCTGCCGGGAGGCGGTGGTACCCGCCGAGCCCGGCTGGTATCAGGTGGAGGTCCCGTGCACCCAGATGTTGACCGTGGGATGGTTTCTGGCCGCCCGGGCTCTGGGCGCAGCCGACGTCGACGCGGTCCCCTGTTCCCGAGGGGGCTGCACCCTCGGCGGCGACGAACGTCTCGCCGGGACCCTGGCGGATCTGGCCACGGTCGTCAACGCCGTCGGATCCCCGGTGGCCGACGTCCAGGCGGACGACGGTTTCGCGGCGGCAGCCACGACGAGGCTGATCGAACGGTTCGCCGACCCCGCAGCGCCCGGGTGGGTGGAGCTGTCGGTCTCCGACGTCGGTTCGGTGACGATCGACCCCGACGCCTGCACCGCCTGCGAGGCCTGCGCGACGGTCTGTCCCCCCTCGGCGCTCCTCTCCACCTCCGACGACGGGGTCCGCATCACCTTCGATCCCCGGATGTGTGTCGCGTGCGGACTCTGCGTCCGGGTCTGCCCCGAAGTCGACGAAGGTGCCATCGCCCTGCGCCGAGGATTCGACCTCGCCGACCGGCGGCGGGGACGGCGGACCCTCCGTCACGATCCGACGCCCCGCTGCGAGCTGTGCGGCGCCCCCGTGGCTCCGGCGTCGATGCTGGCCCGGATCTCCGAGTTGCTCGGTCCGGAAGGCTCGGCGACGATGGCCCTCGTCGGGCGGCGCTGCATCGACTGTCGAGGCCGCTGAGCATTCGCCGTGACGTCCGCCGGGTCCCCGGACGTCCCAGCACGGTACAGTCGGTGTTCCGGAGACAGCGAGGTGGCTTCGCCCGTGCCGCCCCAAACCGTTGGTTCGTCATGACGATCACCTTCCGAGGCGCCGTCCTCCGCGAGAGGGGACTTCCCCGCCCCTACGTGGAGTCCCGCCCCTTCGAGGTCGTCGAGCTGGAGCTCCCGGCGCCGGGACCCGGGGAGGTGCTGGTGAAGGTCCGGGCGGCCGGCCTGTGCCGCTCCGACCTGTCGGTGGTGACCGGCGCCCGGGTGTGGCCGCTGCCGATGGTGGTGGGTCACGAAGCCGCCGGAACGGTCGAGGCGGTGGGAGCCGGGGTGGATCGGGTCGGCCCCGGAGACGACGTCGTCCTCGTCTACCTCCCCCAATGCGGGACGTGCCGTCGCTGTGAAAGCGGTGAACCGTGGCTCTGCAAGGTGGGCATGGCCGCCAACCTGAGAGGCGAGCTGCTCACCGGCGGCACCCGGCTCACCCACCGGGGGGAGCCGATCCACCACCACATGGGGGTGGCCGCGTTCGCCGAGTACGCCCTGGTGGCGGAACCGTCGGCGGTGCCGGTCCCGTCCGGACTCTCGGCCCGGGACGTGGCGGTGTTCGGCTGCGCCGTGCTCTGCGGGGCGGGCACGGTCCTCAACACCGCCCGGGTCCGTCCCGGAGAGTCGGTGGCGGTGGTGGGACTCGGCGCCGTCGGGCTGGCGGCCGTGATGGGAGCCCGCGTCGCCGGGGCTGGCCGAATCGTCGCCTTCGACCTCCTCGAGACGAAGCTGGAGGCGGCTTCGGCCGTGGGGGCGACCGAGGTGGCAGTCGCCGACGACGCCGCCGTCGAGGACCTGATCCGCCGAACCGACGGCGGCGTCGACCACGCCGTCGAGGCGTCCGGCACGCTGGAGGGATTCGAGCTGGCTTCGAAGCTGGTACGTCCCGGCGGGACCGTCACCACCCTGGGCCTGCCCGGCCCCGGGGTGTCTCATGCCCTGGCGCTCGCTCCCCTCGTCGCCTCGGGGCTCACGATCCGGGGGAGCTACCTCGGGTCCTGCGACGTCCGCCGGGATCTGCCCCGGTTCGTCGAGCTGTATCGGGAAGGAAGGTTCCCCGCCGACCGGCTCGTCACCCACCATCTGGGCCTCGACGACCTCAATACCGCCCTCGACCGCCTCGCCGACGGCGCCGCCCTCCGTCAGGTCGTCGAGTTCTGATCTTCGGGGTTCACACCCGGTAGCGGTCGAGGAGGTCCTGGTAGGCGGCGGCGTTGGCCGCAGGGTCGACGTCGGCCGCGGCCGGTACCGTCTCCTCTCGGGGTGAACGGTCGGCGTCGAGGAGGATCTGGCCGGTGGCGATCCGGCCTTCCGCCGCCAGTCCGGTGGTGACGGCGAAGGCGGCCGCCCGGTCGGAGGGGTCGTATCCCTGTCGGGTGTCGACGTCTTCGACCAGATGCTCCCAGGATGCGTAGGTGTCGTTGTAGGTGACGCAGGGGGACAGCACCTCGACGAAGGCGAACCCGCGGCCTTCCCGGGCGTAGCGGACGGCGTCGGTCATGAGCCGCCGAAGCTGGTCGGGATGACGGCTGAACCCCCGGGCGAGGAACCCGGAGGCGGGGATCGAGAGCCCCAGGTCGATGGCGTCGAACCCCCCGATCCCCGACAGGCCGTGCCGTGTCGGCGAATCCTGGCCCTTGGTGAGCCCGTACACGCCGTTGTTCATCACGACGTATACGAAGGGCAGGTCCCGCCGGAAGGCGTGGACCAGATGCCCCATGCCGATGGCGTAGCCGTCGCCGTCGCCGCCTGCAGCCACCACGGTGAGGCGGGGATTGGCGAGGTGGACCCCGGCGGCGGTGGGCAACACCCGTCCGTGGAGGGCGTGGTACCCGTAGGTGCCGAGGTTGTTCTGGACGGTGCCGCTGCAGCCGATCCCGGCCAGCACGACGATCTCGTGGGGTGGGATGTCGAGGGCGGCGAAGGCGTGGGCCATCGCCCCTTGGACGCCGAAGTGGCCGCAGCCGGCACACCAGATGGGACGGGCCGGGGTGTAGGTGACGGTCATCGTCCCACCTCCTCTTCCAGGATCCTCCCCGCCAGCTCCCCGGGCCGGAAGGGGACGCCGTCGTAGCGGAGGACCGGGACCAGCCGGTCTCGGGGAACGCCGACGGAGGCCAACAGGTGGGTGAGCTGGGCTTCGGCGTTGTGTTCCACCACGTACACCCGCTTTCGGCGCTCGACGAACTCGACGGTCTCGTCGAGGACCGGCCACAGGGTTCGGGGCTGGAGCCCGGCGACGGGGACGCCGGCGGCGGCGAGGAGTTCGGCGGCCTCGGTCATGACTCCGAGCTGCATGCCGATCCCGAGGATCCCCAGCGGGGCGTCGTCGGTTCCGAACCGCCGACCGCCTGGAAGACGGGGCCGAACCGTGTCGAGTTTCCGCATCCGTTTGTCCATCATCGCCACCCGGTTGGCCGGTTCGGTGGAGACCTGGCCCCATTCGTTCCGTTCGTTGCCGGTGACGAGGTTCATGCCGCCGGGCGTTCCGGGGACCGCCCACGGGGAGATCCCGTCGTCGGTGATGGCGTACCGGCGGTACTCGCCCTGGGCGGCGAGGTCGGCTACGGACACGACCTTGCCTCCTTCGATCTCGACGCCGTCGACATCGAAGGGGGGCACGGTCACCGAATCCTGGGAGACGGCCTGGTCCAACAGGAGGAACACGGGTCCTTGGAAGAGGTAGGCGAGGTTGGTCGCCTCGACCGCCAGTTCGAAACAGTCGGTGGGGTCGCCGGGCGCGAGGACGATCCGGGGGAAGTCGCCGTTGCCGCCATGCACGACCATCCCGATGTCGCTCTGCTCGGGTTTGGTGGGCATCCCGGTGGAGGGCCCGGACCGCTGGCAGTCGACCACGACCACCGGGATCTCGGCGGAGCCGAGCTGGCTGATGCCTTCCTGCATGAGGGCGAGACCCGGACCGGACGTTGCGGTCATGGCCCGCACCCCGGCCAGCGCGGCGCCGATCGCGAGGTTGATGGCGGCCAGCTCGTCTTCGGCCTGCAGGGCCACCCCTCCGAAGCGGGGGAGCTGGCGTTCCAGCCAGCTCAGGATCTCCGAGGCCGGGGTGATCGGATACCCGGCGTAGAAGCGGCCCCCCGCCACCAGGAACCCGAAGGCGAGCGCCTCGTTTCCGGAGATGAGGATGCGGTCGTCGGCCTGGGCCGAGTCGAGCCTCCAGGGGCTGGCCCCCTCCCCGAGACCTTGGCTGTCGGCGTAGGCGAACCCTTCCCGGAGGGCTTCGAGGTTGGCGGCGGCTACTTCGGGACGGAGATGGGAGAAACGCCGGGCGAGGACCTCTTCGGCTTCGGCGTCGCCGACGCCGAGCATCCGGGCGGCGACCCCGAAGGCGAGGCTGTTCTTGAACAGGTCCCGCCGCAGGTCCCGGACCGCCATCCGGGCGAAGGGGATCTCGAAGACCCGCGCCCCGGCGGGCAGACGGGTCCGGTCGGCGGGACCATCGGAGGCGTCGAAGATGACGACACCGTCGTCGGAGAGGCGGGGCCCGCCTTTTTCGACCGCTTCGGCGTCGAAGGCGACGAGGAGGTCGATGCGGTCTCCGAGACTGCCCCGGGGAACGAGCGATCCCCGCATGAGGGCGGCGGCGTGGCCCCCTTTGATCCGGGAGGCGACGTCCCGGGCCACGTAGAGGTGGAACCCCCGCCGGCCCAGGAGGATCCCCAACAGGTTGGCGACGGTGAGGGAGCCGTCTCCGCCTTGGCCGGCGACCATGACGTCGAGGTCGGTGAGGACACGTTTCGTACCGGTGGCGGTCATCGGGACTCTCCGTCGTCGGTGGGGGCGCCGGGACCTTTCGTGTAGAAGGTCTTCGGGTCGAGCCATCCGAGCGCCTGGCGTTGTTGGAGGGTGGGCATCTGGGCGGGGAGGGGGCGGTTCTTCTTCTTGGCGGCGGACAGCTTACGAAGCAGCTCTTCGCCCCGGGGTTCGTCGGTGAGGGGCCGCGTCTCGATCCAGCCGTCGTCGATCGCCGCCTGGAAGGCCCGATGTCCGGCTTCGGTGCGGACGAGGGTGAGGGTCCAGTCGTCGAGGCCGATCCCCCCGGCGGCGATGTCGGCGTTCTCGGCTCCGTAGTCGAGGCAGTACAGGCAGGCCGGGCGGGCGAACTCCCGGTATTTCTTGAGGGATGCCGTCACCACTTCGCCGTCGTCGAGCCGGACGACCACCTTGCCTTTGATGTTGATGTTGACGATCCGAGAGGGTGGGACGTCGATCATCTCCCCGAGTTTGGCGATGCTCTCGTGGGTGAAGGCTTCCGAACAGAACAGGCCGACGACCAGGGAGATGTTGTCCCGGTACCAGTCGGCGACCTCGAGACGGATCGACGAGTTCTGCTGGAGGCGCACCCCGTCCACCTGGCAGGGCACGCCCACCACCGCCAGGGGGCGGACGTCGTTCCGCATCGCTTCGAGGAGGGCGAGGGTGTTGGGCGAGTAGGTGTAGCGGGACCCGGCGCAGGCCAGCACGTCCTCTCGGGTACGTGCCAGGCGATGGGTCCCGATCTGGTTGTTGTCGGGGAGGACGTCGCCGAGGACCGCACCTCCGAGGGTTCCCGTCTCCAAACCGTGGATGATGAGGGCCGAGACCATCCCGCCGTCCTGGCCGCGGTCGAGGATCTTCGGGTCGGTGGCCCGGGCGTAGACCCCGTAGCTGTACCGCCCGAAGCCTTCGTCGGTGGCGGGAGGGCGGAACTCGACGAGCCGAGGGAGGTCTTTGTCGACCGGTCGCAGCACCGGGCAGACTTCGGCGCAGAGGACGCAGTAGACACATGCTTCGCGGCGGGCGTCGACGGGGTGTTCGTCTTCGTATTCGAAGACGTCGACGGGACAGATCGTCACACAGGATGCACACCCGATGCATTTGCCCGTCTCGACGATTTCGGACATGAGGAAGTCGACGGCCCGGAACCCCCCTTTGTTGAGTTCGGTCCGCCACGCGTACGCCCACTCGTGGGGATCCGACGCCTCTTCGAGCAGACGGTGGTACCGACGGCGGACGCGCTCCACCTCGGGGTCGCGGGGCACGTCGACCGACGTCATGGACGGTGTCCTGGTTGGGTTCGGCTGTCGATCATGGCGAGCAACGTACCGTATTCTCCCTTCGTGACGTAATGCGACGTCGATCCGGTACCTGCGCATCGACGTCTCGGAGGGCGGTCGTCGCGGCGAGCCGCCGGCGGGCCGTCGCTCGACCACCCCCTCCCACATGGTTGATACTTGATCATATCGGCCAGATTGGGGTCTCCCGAAACCCTCCGGGGTTTGGCGGCCGGAACGCCCACCGCCAACATCGGAGCCGTGTCAGAACCCCCCGCCCCCGGCGCTTCGCCGCTGCGAGTCCGCGCCAAGAGGTTGCAGTACGCCACCATCGGCTGGAACGTCGGCGAAGCGGTGCTCACCCTCGCCCTCGGTTCCGCCGCCGGATCCCTGGCGCTGATCGGTTTCGGTACGGTGTCGATCGTCGAGGTCTTCGCCTCCCTGGTCGTGGTGTGGCACCTGTTCGACGACACCGGACGACGAGACCGCACCCCCACCGCCCTCCGCCTCATCTCCGCA
Organism: Acidimicrobiia bacterium; assembly: GCA_015488325.1. Classification (GTDB taxonomy): domain Bacteria; phylum Actinomycetota; class Acidimicrobiia; order Spongiisociales; family ZC4RG35; genus S012-128. The sequence goes on from WFOA01000015.1 coordinate 27,312, forward strand.
GCCTACGGCGCCCTGGCGTTCGGGCTGGTGGTCGCCGCCGTCGGGGATCTGACCGGCGGGCGACGCGCCGGCGAATCCCCCTGGGGGATCGCCTATCTGGCGGTCACCGCGGTGGTGATGTTCACCCTGGCGGCGTGGAAGCACACCACCGCCCGGGGCCTCCGCTCCGAGCCCCTCCGGCGGGAAGCCACCATCACCTTCCTCGACGGGATCCTCTCGGTCTCCACCCTCTCCGGACTCGCCCTCAACGCCTACCTGGGACTGTGGTGGGGCGACCCGGCCGCCGGCATCCTCGTGGCGCTCGCCGCCGCCAACGAAGCCCGGGAGACCTGGGTCGAGGCAGCCGAGGTGAGCTGAAGAGCGCCGGAGCCCGAAGAGGCGGCCGTCACCGTCGACCGGTCCCGGCGTGACCGCCGTTTCCGTCACGGGCCGGCGATACGTTCGTCGCACGCGACGAAAGGAACCGACGTGGACGTCCAGGCCTGGATGGACCAATACGACGCCGCCGTGACGACGGCGATCCGCCGCTTCGGCTGGCACATCTCCTATGTGGGCGGGGGATGCTCCTGTCCCGGATGCTCGAACGTCGACGACGGCCCCACCTTCGCCTACACGGTAGGGATGTTCGGTCTCGGCCATCCCGAGTTGCTGATCTTCTCGGTGACCCCCGAGACCGCGCTGGCGGTCATCAACCAGCTCGGCGACCGTATCGTGAAGGGCGAGACGCTGCTGCCCGGATTCGAGATCGCCGTGGAGGGTTTCGAACCCCGGATCGTCCCCGAGGTGGTCCCCAACGCCGGCGAGATCGTGTTCGACGCCAACCTCTTCTACGACCGTCCCCCCGGGTTCTCGGTGCCCCTCCTCCAACTCACCTATTCCGACGCCGCCGACCGCTTCCCCTGGGAAGCCGAATACGCCGGTCCCCATCAGCCCCGTCCGGGGACCTTCGCCGCCTGACCCGACCCTTCGACACCGGCATGCCGGCCGGCGACGAGGTCAGGACCACCAGGCACCGACGAGGAGAGCGGCCGCTCCGATCACCACCGACACCCAGATCCAGAACCCGACCGAATGCCCATCGATCTCGACGTCTCGCAGACGAAGGCGGCCGGGTCCGTCGAAGGCCGTCTCGGTCGCCGCCCCCTCCGAGCCTCCGTGATGGTCCTCCCCCATCAGGGCCGGGTAGCCGACGGCGAGGGTCCGGTCTCTGAGGAGGCGACCTCCGAAGGAGTTGGCGAGGACGGCCGTCACCGAGGCGATCATGGCCACCATCGCCCACACCGGGCTGACCAGCCCGGTCGTCGCCGCCGCCACCCCCAACCCGTTGAAGCCGAAGGCGATCGTCAGGTTCTGTTTGGTCTTCCGATAGGAGGCCTCCCCGATCTCGAGGGCGTCGACGACCGCCCCCAACCGATCCCCGAGGACGACGACGTCGGCCGATTCGATGGCGATGTCGGTACCGGCGCCCATGGCGACACCGATGTCGGCCTGGGCGAGGGCGGGCGCGTCGTTGATGCCGTCGCCGACCATCATCACCCGGCGTCCCTTCCGTTGCAGCTCCCGGATCCGGGCTGCCTTCTCTCCGGGGAGGACTTCGGCCACCACCTCGGCGATCCCCACCTCGGCGGCGATGGCTTCGGCGGTGCGTCGGTTGTCGCCGGTGATCATCATGGCGGCGAGGCCCCGGTCTGTCAGCCTGTCGACGGTCGCGGAGGCGTCGGGACGGACGGTGTCGGCGATGCCGATGAGGCCGAGGAGTCGCCCCCGCCGGGCGACGCCCACCACCGTCTGTCCGGCGGCTTCCAGACGCCGACGCTCCGCCTCCAAGGGTCCGAGGTCCACGCCCTCGGAACGGAGCCAGGCGGGTTTCCCCACCAGCACCAGGTCGCCACAGATCCGGCCCTGGACACCCCGCCCCGGCCGGGCGACGAAGTCCTCCACGTCTTCGATCGGGACGCCGGCGGATTCGGCGGTGTCCTCCACCGCCCGGGCGAGCGGGTGTTCGCTGTTGGCCTCGACGGCGGCGGCCACCCCCACCAGCTCCGTCTCCGAGATCCCTGCCGCCGGGAGGATCGTCCGCACCGCCGGCTCCCCGCGGGTGACGGTGCCCGTCTTGTCGAACACGACGACGGCGATGTCCTTCGCGACCTGGAAGGCCTCCCCCGAACGCATCAGGATCCCCCGCCGGGCGGCCTCGCCTCCACCACGGATGGTGGCGAGGGGTGTCGACATCCCCAGAGCGCAGGGATACCCCATGACGAGGGCGGCGAGGGCGGCGAGGAGAGCCCGGTTCCAGTCGGGACCGTCGCCGAAGACGGCGGGCAGAAGGGCCCACAGGACCAGTCCGAGGCCGGCGGCGACGAGGACACCGGGAACGAAGTAGCGGAGCACCAGGTCGGCGACCTGGAGGATCCCGGGGCGGAGACTGCGGGCTTCGTCGATGGAGCGGGCCACCTGGGCGAGGAACGAGTCGTCGCCGACCCGGGTGACCTCGACCACCAGCGTCCCCGTCTCGTTGACCGACCCGCCGATGACCTCGGCGCCGGCGACCTTCTCGGTGGGGATCGACTCCCCGGTGACGATGGCTTCGTTCACCGTCGACGCCCCTTCGACGACGACGCCGTCGACGGGGATCGACTCCCCGGGCCGGATCCGCACCCGGTCACCGACGGCGACTTCGTCGACCGGGACCTCCACCTCCTTCCCGTCCCGGACGACCCGGGCGGTGTCGGGCCGGAGCGCCATCAGACGCCTCACGGCCTGGGAGGAGCGGGTGCGGACCACGAGAGAGGAGTAGTGGGAGAGGACGTGGTAGGTGGTGACGAGGGTGGAGGCGGCGAAGAAGTCGCCGACGGGGAACCCGTCGAGGACGAAGAGACCGAGGAGCCCCCCGACGATCCCGGCGAAGGCGGCGAACTCCAACAGGACGTGCTGGTTGAGGATGCGTCTCCGCAGCGACGCCCAGGCCATCTTCTTGATGAACCACCCGGTGACGAACATGGTGTCGAGCGCCAGGGCCAGCAGCAGCCAAGGCATGAGGGGGATGTCGACGAGGCCGAGCCACGGGCCGACGAACATGAGGACCAGGCTGGTGGCGGCGAAGCCGGCGGCGACGAGCAGCCGGCCCCGTTCCCGGCGAAGCTCGGCAGCCTCTTCATCGAAGGTGCGGACCTTCTCGGGGTCCCGGTAGACGTAGCCGAGCTGTTCGAGGGTGCGCCGCAGCGTCTCGGGCGTCACCTTGGTGGGGTCGTATTTCACCAAGCCCTCTTCGTGGGCCAGCGACACCCCCACTTCGTACACGCCGTCGATCCGCGAAAAGGCCTTGTCGATGGTGGACGTGCAGAACGAACAGGACATGCCGCCGATCTTCATCCGGAAGACGGCCGGCTCCTGGCGATCGGATGTCCGCTCGGTCGTCGCCGCCATGGTCACTCGGCTTCGAATCCGGATGCTCGGATCCGTTCTCGCAGGTCGTCTTCGGTGACCCGATCGGGGTCGTATCGGACCTCCACGGTGGCGGTGTCGTAGTCGCCCCGCACCCGGATCACCCCTTCCAGCCTCTCGAGCGCCTTCGCCAGGTTGTCGGAACAGCCCGAGCAGTGGAAGCCGCGGACACGAAACATGGTGGTGGTCGCCGTCGCCATCGGGTCCTCCTCGTCGGACCCGAAGGTACACCTTCGAGCCACTCGAAGGTCAAGTCCCGATGTCGGGTTCCGGACTCAGTCGCATCCGAAGCTGTCGATTCCCTTCGCCGACTCTTCGAGGGCGGAGATCTCCGACTGGAGGGACTGGACGAACCTCACCATCGCCTCGACGTCGGCCTTCGGTGCCGACGGGCGACGGGACTCCGTCCGCACCGCGTTCGTTTGCCGTTGGCGGACCTGGTCGGTGGGCCGCATCTCACCGCCTTGGCACCGGTAGAGACGCTCGCACGCCAACGTCACGTCGACGATGTCGATCTCGGCGGAGACCACCGACCGGGTGGCGAGGACGCTCTCGGTGGCGTCGAGGGGTGCCGACAGCTCCGCGATCCGACTCTCTGACAGACCCGCGAACACGTCGGGGGGGATGGTGCCGCCGTAGCCGGTCTGCAGACCCGACCAGAGGGCACCGCCACGGGACATCCGGATCCGCACCCCGGCGGGGACGGTGAAGGTCTCCGCCGTCTCGCGCCGCCATTCCTCGTCTCCGGGCTGGCAGCCGCCCCTGTCCCCTTCCTCGGGCGGCGCGCCTCCCTCCGATCCCGGTTCATCGGGTTCACCGACGGCGGGAGGGGGCGGCGCGGCCATCTTGAGGCGTCGCCGGCATTCGACGAGGGCCTCATATGCCCGATGGACCGCCTCCACCGCCCGGTCGTGGGCCGCGTCGGCCTCCTCGAAGGCGCGGGTGGCGTCGGCGAGCCGGGCTTCCACGTCGGGGAGCCGGCGTCTCGCTTCGTCGGCGGCGGCCTGGCGGGCGTCGTATGCCTCCAGGTCGGCCTGGTATTCGGCTTCGGCCTCCGCGGTGAGGGGGTAGGGCTTGGGCGGTCTCGGAACGTCCGCTGCCCGGATTGCGGCCCGGAGCTCCGACCTCTCCCGGCCGATATCGCTGAGCGTCGCCGCCGCCCGGCGTTGAGCCTCGAGGGCGATCTGGGAAGCGTCGTAGGCCTGGTCGAAGGCCAGCATCTCCGGGCGGCAGTTCCTGGTCCGGGATCGGAGCCGCCGGCCGCCCTCGGCGACGGCGACCACCGCGGCCCCGGTGAGGGCGATGGGTCCCCAGGGGATGCCGCCGCCCCTCTCGACGGGTTCGGGGATGTCCTCGATGGGGGAGTTCTCCGGCGGCAGCGGCGGTGACCCACTGTCCTCCCCGCCGGATCCTCCCTCCCCGACGGCCGCGGGTGTTCCGCTGATCTCCACCGTTCCCTCCCCTTGGCAGGCCTCCTGGCTTGGTCCTCCCGGTCCGACCGTGCGGGTCACGGTGAAGGTGTTCGCTTCCAAGTCGATCCTGACGGTGTCGGTTCCCCCGAAATCGTTGGGCAACTCCATCATGAGCAGCGACCCTTCCCGATTCGCCAGGCCGAAGATCGAGAGAGTCTGGAGCCAGATGTCAGCGGCGTTCTCGTCGAGGGGTCCGGAGTAGATGACCCTTTCGGCCGGGCTGCAGTCCTTGGACACCCCGACGAAGGAGGCGTCGCCGGGCCTGAACAGCAAGGTGGCCGCCCCCGGCCGGGCAGCGCCGACCCGCTGTCCGCCCACCAGGTCGATCCGGACCGGGAACCGCTCGTAGGGGTTGGGTAGGAGGAGCGGGATCTCACCCGACCAAGGCGAGACGACGACCGCGGCATCGTCGGCCCCGTCGGCGAAGGTCGCTCCCGACATGTCGCCGACCTGACGCATCGGGGTGAAGAAGACGACCAGGTTGCCTTTGACGAGGACGGTGGTCTTGTTCGGCGACAGGGGCCGGATGCCGCTCTCCTTCATCCGGTACAGGCCGACGGTCGGCGTCCCTTCGCAGGAGAGCTGCATGATCCTCGATCCGGCACCGGCCAGGGGGGCGTGGCCCGGTCCGAACCGGTCGACGAGGTCACCGGACCCGAAGGGTGTCTCCGGGTCCCCGAGGAAGACGTCGCTCCAGACGCGGCCCACCACCCTGGTCGTCGCACAGGTCGGGTCGAAGGGTTCGGCCAGCTCCACCCCCCACACCACCGTCGGTCCTTCGGTGACGTCGATCCCGTCTTCGACCGCTCCGAACTCGCCGAAGGCCGACCATCCGTCGAGACCGATGCGAGCGGGATCGAGCGTACCGCCGATCCCCGACATCGGGTCGAGGGGAGGAAGCAACGACCGGGGTCCGAGGGTGCCCCGGAAGAACTCTTCGAGGGAGGCCAGGTCACCGGTCGAGGAGAACCCCCGCGGCACCAGCTCCACGTCGGCGGTGGGGAAGGTGGGTTTCTCCCCCAGGTTGACCACCATCTGGAACTGACGGAGGATCGGCCCCTCCCCCGCCTGGACCACCGGCGTCTCCTCCGCGTCCGCGAAGGTCCGCACCACGTCGCCGAGGGGGTCGAGGCTCGTGGTCTCCTGGGCGATCGCCACGCCGGCGAACAGTCCGACCAAAGCGCCGGTGACGATCGCGAACAGACGGAAACCCATCGAAAAGCTCTCTTCCGAGCTCACCCTATCAAGGGGTACTGCCCGATGACGGCGACTCGGGGGAACGTTTCCGGAGGTCGTGACGTCACCCCTGGATGTCGTGCCCGATGCGGTGTCGGACGATCCGCCCCGACGGAAGGAACCTCCGATGCGGGAACCGCCGGCCGATCCGCCGACGTCGAAGGGGTATGAGAACCGTCATCGCCCTCATGACTCTGATCGCCCTCGTCGCCGCCGCCTGCGGGTCGGCGCCCGCCGTCTCGGTCGAAGGCACGTGGCAGCTCGAGTCCGGAACGTTCGGCGGAGCCCCGATCCCGCTCCTCCCCACCCACCCCGTCACGATGACCGTCGACGGTCCCGAGATCTCCGGTGTCGCCGCCTGCAACGAGTACCGGGGCCGGATCGACGTCTCGGGTGACGCCTTCGTCGTCGAAGAGTGGACCGCCACCGCCATGGGGTGCCTCCCCCCGGAGGTGATGGATACCGAGACGGCGTTCCTCTCCGCCCTCGACGACGTCACCACGGTGGAGGTGACCGGCGACGGTCGTCTCGTCCTCCGCGGACCCGACTCCGAGCTGGTGTTCCGGACCCGACAAGGGTGAAGGCCACAACACCCACACCCCCCGTTCTCCGGCCGTCGGCGTAGCCTCACATCATCGGACGCCGCCTCTACCCCGTCGCACTCTTCGCGCTGGCCCTCCTCGTGGGAGCGTGCCTCCGACCGCCCGCGGATGCTCCCGCCACGTCGGCCCCGCCGACGTCGACATCCCCTCCGCCTCCGAGGTCGACGACCGTCCGGGACCCCACTCCGGCGCCGACGGTGACCAGACCTCCGAACCCGGACCCAGCCACCTTCCCCTATGTGGTCGTGTCGTGGGAACGGGGTGCCCGACTGTTCGTCCTGGACGTTCCCCCATGCGACGGCCGTTCCTGTCCGACCCCGGCGATCATCGCCGAGGTGGAGACCTCCCCCGGTCCCCACAACGTGGTAGCCGCCGGCCAGGTCGTGTGGGTCACCCATCCCCGAGAGGGACGCCTCTCCCGCTACGACGTCTCCACCGGGAAGCTGGTGTCGGAGGTGGTGGGGTCCGAACCCCACGACGTGGCCCTGGCCCCGGACGGCTCGGTGGCGTACGTCAGCGACGAGGCCGGACACCGCCTCGTCGTGGTGGACCCGAACACCCTCAACGTCGTCGACGAGGTGCCCCTGCCGGCTCGCCCCCACAACGTCGAAGTCGTCGGCACCGAGGTGTGGGTCAGCCTCGACCGACGTGACGAACTGGCGGTCGTCTCCGGCGACGAGCTCGAACTGGTTCCCACCGGTGGGGCTCCCCACGATCTCGTCGTGGGAGGTGACGGCCGTCTGTGGATCTCCCAGTGGGGTTCGGCTGACCTCTTGGTCGTCGACCCCGCCACGTGGACCGTCGAAGGCTCGGCGTCGGGTCTGGAGAACCCTCAACACTTCGCCGTGACGCCCACAGGCGCCCTCTGGGTCTCCGACAACGACGGGCCGACGGTGGCCGTGTTCGACGCCGGCGACGTCGAACGGGTAGAAGTCAGCGTCCCCCAACACCACCTGGGATGGGTGGCGGAACGGCTGATCGCCGCCGGCGCCGGTGAGATCGTCGTGGTCGGCCCCGACTCGACGGCCACGTCGATACCCGTGGGACGGGGACTCCACGGCGTGGCGACCGGCACCACCCCCGCCCTGGCCACCACCGACGGACCCTGACCGTCCGTCACAACTCGGTGCGCCGTCTCGCCGGATCGAACGTGCGGCGAACGGAACACACGATGCGCGTCCTCGTCACAGGCGGGAAGGGCATCGGCTACGGCTCCCGGGTTCCGGGACCCGGACCGCCCCGACGTCTCCTCGCGTAGCATCGGTGATGGTCGAACCGGGAAGGCACCATGGCCCGAAGAGGGCGGCGAGCCGAACCGACGTTCCGACGGGTGCCCGGCGACGCGCCGAGCCGTCGCCGACGTACCCCGGTGTCTGCCATGTCGTCGGCGCGTGACCCTCCGACCTGTCTGCCGAACCCTTCGGAACTCCCGACATCTCCACCACGTGTGACAGGAGACATCATGGTTCACGCACCGACGAAGACCGCCGCCGATCACGTCCTGGTCGACCGCTACACCGACCTGGTCGGCCCGAGCAACGAGATGCTCGGCCCGGTTCGTGACGGAGGCCGGATCGAATTCCTGACCGTCCCCGGCTGCTGGGGACCGATGATCACCCCCCATCTGCGGAGCGGCCACGAGGTCACCCTCCCGGTGGCGGTGGAAGGTGCCCGGGTCGGTGACGCCGTCGCCCTCCACATCGAGAAGATCGAACAGCTCTCCCGTGCCACCACGTCGGGAACCCACGAAGGATGGGAAGGGAGGTTCATCTCCGACCCCTTCGTGGCGAGGATCTGCCCCACCTGCAAGGACGAGGGTCGCCATTTCCTCTACCCGGACACCTACCTGGACGGTGTCGGCGAAGGGGCGGTCCGTTGCTCGGCCTGCCATTCGGAGGTCATCCCCTTCCACATGGTCGAGGGCTACACGATGGTGTTCGACGACGCGAAGGAGATCGGGGTGACCGTGTCGGCCGAGCGTGCACGGGAGATGGCAGAACGCGCCGAAGAGTGGGTGGTGCTGCAGGAGCACTCCACCCAGCATCCGATCGTGGCCCTCGGTAAGGCCGACCTGGTCGGGACGATGACCCGCTGTCGGATCTCGGTCGGCAACCTCGGTTCGATCCCGGCGATCGACCTGCCGTCGTCCCACAACTGTGGGGACTTCGGGGCGTTCCTGATCGGTGCCGAGCACGAGTTCGCCGTCACCGAGGAGCAGCTGGAGTCCCGTACCGACGTCCACATGGACATCGACTCGGTGCGGGAGGGGGCGATCCTGATCGTGCCGGTGAAGGTCGACGGTGCCGGTATCTACGCCGGGGACGTCCACGCCATGGTCGGTGATGGCGAGGTGGCAGTGCACACCACCGACATCTCCGCCCGGGTCGTCGTCCGGGTCGAAGTCATCGAGGGACTGACGATCGACGGGCCGATCCTGCTGCCACCCGTAGACGACCTGCCGTTCCTCGCCCGGCCGTTCACCGCCGACGAGGTCGAACGGGCCCGCCGGCTCGCCGAGGCGAACCGGACGGTCCTCGAAGGGCCGGTGCTTCCGCTCCAGGTCCTCGGCTCGGGGCCGTTCATCAACGCCGCCGTCGACAACGGGGTCGAACGGGCAGCTCGTCTGCTCGACATGTCCGTCGACCAGGTGAAGAACCGTGCCACGATTTCGGGGGCGGTGGAGATCGGCCGTCTGCCCGGCTTCGTCCAGATCAACCTCCTCGCCCCCCGGGAACGCCTCGAACGGATCGGCATCGCCTCCCTGGTGGAGGCCATGTACGGCGAGCCGGCCGGGTGGTGAGGTGCGGATCCAGGTGAGAGTCCGAGGAGGTCCCGGCGAGCCGACCACCGTCGAGCTGGAGGACGGCGCCACCGTCGGCGCCGTCCTCGCCCATCTCGGACTCCCTGCTGCCATTTCGGTGTGCACCGTCAACGGCGCGGTGGCGAGCCGGACGCAACGGCTCCGCGACGGCGACCGGGTCGAAGTCCATCCGCCGCTGGCCGGCGGATAGACACCACGGCGGGCGGCCGTCCAGGGACGGGCGCCCATTCAGCGTGGATCGACGAGAACTCCCGGGTTGAGGATCCCGCCGGGATCGAGTACCGCCTTGGCGGCGGCGATACCCGACCGCACCAGCTCGGGCACCTGACGGTCGTACCAGGGACGGTGGTCCCGGCCGACGGCGTGATGGTGGGTGATGGTGCCGCCTGCGGAAAGCACGGCTTCGGAGACGGCCGCTTTGATCTCGTCCCACATCGCCACCTCCGACCCCCGGCGCCCCATCCCGAAGACGCTGAAATAGGAGGCCGGTCCGTCCGGGTACAGGTGGGTGAACCGGCAGGTAACCCACCCGATCCCACAGACCTCCTGCAACGCCCGGGCTGCGGCGTCGGTCACCTGGGCGTGGAGCTCGTCGAACGCCTGCCAGGTGCAGGCGGTCTCGAAGGTCTCCACGATCACACCCAGTCGGATCAGGGCGTCCCGCAGGTAGGGCGCCCGGAAGAAGGAGCTTCGCCAACGGCCGACGGCGTCGTCTCGTTCTCCGCCGGTCGAGGGGGCTTGCGGCACGACCCCGCCGTGGTCACGACAGAGCTCGAGGGCTCGTTCCATGGCAGCGTCCACCGGCTGGTCGGCGGATTCGAACCCCAGCACCAGCAGGCTGGCGCCGTCGCGGACCCCGGCGAAGGTGACGGCTTCGACGGCGTCGATGAGACGGCAGTTGGCGGGCTGCAGACCCGACTGGGCCAGCGCCCGGCAGGCGGCGACGCCGTCTTCCCAGCGGGCGAAATGCACCCCGGCGGCGGTCTTGAAGACCGGTCGGGCCTGGAGGCGAATCCAGGCCTCGGTGATGATTCCCAAGGCGCCTTCCGACCCGAGGAACAGCCGGTCGGGGGACGGGCCCGCTCCCGAGCCGGGAACCCGGAGCGTCCGCAACTCCCCGGCGGGGGTGACCACGGTGACGCCTTCGACCAGATCGTCGACGTGGGTAAGGGCGGTGGCATAGTGACCGCCGGACCGGGTGGCGATCCACCCTCCCAGGGTGGAGAACTCGAAGGACTGGGGAAAGTGCCGGAACGTGAGGCCCGACGGCCGGAGCCGGCCTTCGAGGGTCGGACCCATGATCCCCCCTTCCACCAGGGCAGCCCTGCTGGTGGTGTCGATCTCGACGACCCGATCCAGCCGGGTGAGATCGAGGGAGACCCACGCATCGAACCCGCCTTCTCCCCGGTATTCGACGCCGCCCACCACCGACGACCCGCCGCCGTAGGCGACGACGGCGACCCGTGCGCGGTCGCACCATTCGAGGACCCGGGCGACGTCGGCGATGGAGGCGGGGTACACGACGGCGTCGGGAGCCCCGCCGAGGTCGCCTGCGAGGGCACGGGCCACATCCCGGAACGCCCGGCCGTAGGTGTGTCGTGCCCGTTCGTGCACCGACACGTCGGCGATCGGTCGCAACGGGTCGGGTGGGGCGATCCGGGGTACAGGCAGCATCGAGTTCCGCAGGGCCGGTTTCGGCCGCAGGTCCGGTTCGACCCCGAACCGGCGGTTGAGGAACGCCGCCAGCTCGGCGATCTCGTCTTCGGTGAGGGCCTGGTCCTCCCAGCCCCACCCCCACCAGGACCTCCGACGGCGGGACGGGGGTGTGGGAGCCACGGACAGAGGATACGCCGCCCGCAGGTGACGCGGTACCGTGTCACACCGTGACCGAACCCCGCAGTCGCCGTCCCCCTCCCCCGTTCCGACGGGTCGAGGTCCTCCGCACCGAGCGTCTCACACCCCGGATGATGCGGGTGACCTTCGGCGGAGAGGAACTGGAAGGGTTCCCCATCCCCGAACCGGCCGCCAGCGTCCGGTTGCTGCTCCCCACCGCCGACGGTCTGGTGCTCCCCGAATGGACCGGCAACCTCTTCGTGCTGCCCGACGGCACACCGGCGACGATCCGCACGTTCACGCCCCGGCGGTTCGACCCCGACCGCCTCGAACTGGACCTCGACATCGTCCTCCACGGCTCCGGCGCGGCCTCCACCTGGGTGGCAGCCGCCCGCCAGGGTGACGAGGCGGCGATCTCGGGTCCCGGACGGGGCTACACGGTCGATCCCGACGCGGAGAGGTTCTGGCTGCTCGGCGACGAGACGGCGATCCCCGCCATCTCCCAGCTCCTCGACCACCTCCCCGACGTCCCCGTCCGCGTCGACGTCGAGGTCGTCGAGGCGGATGCCCGTATCGACCTGGGACGGGAAGCCGACGAGCGTTGGCACGTCCTCGCCGGGGGTTCGGCTCCCGGATCCACCCTGGTCGAGGCGGTGCAGAGCACCGAACCGGAGCCGGGGACACTGATCTGGGCGGCTGGCGAGGCCGCGGCGATGCAGCGGATCCGGCGTCGCCTGTTCACCGAACTGGGGGTTCCCCGCAGCCACGCCACCGTCCGGGGGTATTGGAAGGCGGGCCGGAGGGGCTGAGCTCCGGTCGGCTGTGGTCGTGGCTCCGCTACGATGCCCGCTGGCGTGCGACCACGGTTGACGACCCTCGCCCTCGTCGGTTTCGGGACCTTGATCGGTCACGGCCTGGCCTACGCGCTGTCGGGGTCCCCGGTGGCCGGCGACCCGATGCACGGCTACCTGCGGGTCGTGGCCGCGGCCGTCGTCCCCTTGGTCTTCGTCGTCATGATCGTGCTGGTACGCCGTGACGGCGCAGGGATGCCGGGACTCGTCGAACTGGTCGGCTACCAGACCGTCCTCTACGTACTCCAAGAGTCCCTCGAACGTGGCGCCGTGGGCGTCCCACCCAACGCTCTGGCCGGAGATCCGGTCCTCTGGTGGGGGCTCGGCGCCCAGGTCGCCGCGGCGGCGTTCGCCCGGGGTTCGGTCCGGCTCTCTGTGCGGCTCGTGCGTGCGTGGAGGCGGCTCGTCTCCCGCCGGGAGATCCTGGGGGTCGTCTCCGCCGTCGCCGCCTGGGTCTCCGACCCGTGGCCCGATCCGCCGTCGCCGCACCGTATCCGGCCTCGGGCACCCCCCGTCGCCGCCGTCTGATCCGAGAACGAAGAGATCGACGAGCGACGAGGGGGTCGATATGCCCCGGCGGATCCACCGCCATGTCCTCGCCGTCGCCCTGCTCGCCGCGAGCTGCGCCGCTCCTTCCCCGACCGGCCGGCTCCAGGGCGTCGTGGTCGAGGACCCCACACCGAAACCGAGCTTCGTGCTCACCGACACGTCCGGTGAGCGCTACGACTTCGCCGCCGAGACGGAGGGCAAACTCGCCCTTCTGTTCTTCGGCTACACGAACTGCCCGGACATCTGCCCGGTCCAGCTCTCCCAGATCGCCGAGGTGCTCCGCCAGATGCCCGATGTCGCCGCCCACACCGAGGTGGTGTTCGTCGGTGTCGACTGGCGGCGGGACACACCGGAGGTGATCCGGGCCTACCTGGACCGGTTCGACAGCAGGTTCGTCGGGCTGACTGGCACCGCCGAAGAGCTGGAGCGGGCACAGGTCGCCGCCGGGGTACCTCCGGCGGTCGTCGACGCCGACACCGGCGTCGCCCATGCCGGATGGGTGATCGCCTACGCCCCGGATGGCATGAACCACGTCATCTACCCCTTCGGGACCCGGCAGTCGACCCTCATGAACGACCTGCCGGTCCTGGTGACGATGACCGGGGAGGACCGGCGATGATCCGCGCTGTCGCCGCCGTCGGGGTCGTCTTGGCGGTTGTCGCCTGCGTCCCCGACCGTTCTCCCGAAATCGTCTCGGCTCGTCTGTCCTACGGCGGCGGAGACCAGGCTGCGCTCTACTTCGTGGCGCAGGGCTCCGACGACCGGCTGCTCGAGGTGATCGTCGGCGAAGCCGCCGGGGAGTTCCACCGCACCGAGACCGACGCCGACGGTCGGACGACGATGCAGCCTCTGACGGATCCACCCCGGCTGACTACCCGATCGCCCCTCGTGTTCGAACCGGGAGGTCTGCACGTCATGGTGGTCGGCCTCGACCCGGCGACGTTCTCCCCTGGCGAGGTCGTCGACGTCACCTTCGTGTGGGAACGGAGCGGCCGCCAGCGCCTACGGATCCCCGTCGTCGACCCCTCCGCCGCCCTGGGAGGTCCCGATGGGTGAGGTCACCTTCGCTGCGATCTCCTGGTGGTGCACCGCCACCGGCCAGCCGTGGACCTGGCGGTGGATCCCCTATCCGGGTGTGTGGATCGCAGTGGCGGTCCCCACCGTCGCCTACCTCCGCACCGCCCGCCTCTCCGTCACTCGCCGCCACCGCGCCGCGTTCCTGGCGGGCATGGCCGTGTTCTGGGTCGCCTCCGACTGGCCGCTGGGCACCCTCGGTGCCGGGTATCTGGCGTCGGCCCATATGGCGCAGTTCCTCCTCTACACCCTCGGTGCCGCCCCCCTGTTGCTCCTCGGCGTCCCCGGAGCCTTCGGCGAACGGATCCTCGCTCGCATGCGGCTCACCGAAGGGGTGAGGCGTCTGGGCCGTTCTCCGATCCTGTGTGGCGTCGTCTACAACGTGCTGCTGCTCACCACCCATTCGCCTCCCGTCGTCGAAGCGCTGCGGCGGAGCCAGTTCGGGTCCTTCGCCATGGACCTGTCGTGGCTGGTCTCCGGGCTGGTGTTGTGGCTTCCGATCCTGTCGCCGCTTCCGGGGGGACGACCTCGGTCGGTCGGCGTGAGGATGGCCTACCTCTTCTCCGCCACCGCCCTCGTCGCGGTGATCCCGGCGAGCCTGCTCACCTTCGCCGCCAACCCCGTCTACGAGATCTACGAGCTCGCCCCTCGGGTCTGGTCCCTCTCGGCGAGGGACGACCAGCAGCTCGCCGGGATCGTCATGAAGCTCGGCACCATCCCCGTCGTGTGGGGAACGCTGGCGACGATGTGGTTCCGCTGGGCCCGTCGCGAAGGAGCCGACGGAGGTTGAGCGGGGAGATGCGACGGGTGTTTCGGCGAAGCCGACGACCGCCCATGTGATACATTCGCCGCGTGACCGACGGGGCCGAGACGTACGACCCGATCCTGGAAGGTCGGGGTGCGTCCGACTACGAACGCTACCTGCGCACCGACGAGCTCCTCGCCCTCCAGAAGGAGCCCGCGGAGATGGCCCATCGTGACGAGCTCCTGTTCCAGGTGGTGCACCAGTCGTCCGAACTCTGGTTGAAGCTGGCCGGGTTCGAGCTGGAGGAAGCGACGGCGGCGACGACGCAGGGTCGCATCACCGACGCGGTGCGGTGCCTTCGCCGGGCGAACCTGGCCGTCGCCTACGTCACCGACCAGTTGGAGATGCTCGACCTGATGTCCCCGTGGGAGTACCACCCGGTCCGGCTCGCCCTCGGCCACGGGAGCGGGTTCGACTCTCCGGGCTGGAACCACATGCGAGAGGTGATGACCTCCCTCGGCCGAGCCTTCGAGACGGCGGTGGCCGACCGGGGCTTGGATCTGGTGGACCTGTACCGGCGGGGACGCGTCCACGACGACCTGTACCAGCTCGCCGAGCAGCTCAGCGAGCTCGACGGACGGGTGGCGGTGTGGCGGTACCGGCATCTGGTCACGGTGCACCGCGCCATCGGCGGCGGAGCGGTCGGCACCCAGGGGACGCCGGTGGAACAACTGGAACGGCTCATCCATCATCGTGCGTTCCCTCGCCTCTGGCAGGTGCGAGACGAGCTGACCCGCCTCGCCGACGAGGGCGGTGTCGACGACGCCGGATAGCCGGGTTCTCAGCGTTCGGGGGTCTGCGTCATCTGGTCGGCCGCCCGGCCGGTCGCCGCGAAGGGACGGACCTCGATGGGAGCTCCGATGGCGTCGACCACGTTGGCGGCCCACCCCAACGCCTCGGACCGGTCGGCGGCTTCGATGATGTAGAGGCCGGCCATGTGGACGTCACCCGGGGCGGCGGACCCGTCGGTCGTGGTGACGTCACCGCCTTCGCGACGGACCACCGCAGAGGCGTCGGGACCGTGGAGGCGGCCGCCGAAGACGAATGCCCCGGCTGCGTCCATCTCCGCTTCGAGGGCGATGATCCGCGCCATGAGCGCCTCCATCTCCTCGGGTGTCGGTGGCGGACGGTCGTCGGGTCCGGCGTGCACCGACAGCAGATAGTGGCTCATGTGCGTCCCTCTCCTCGGACGGGCCGATCCGCGTTCACCCTACCGGCGATCCGAGACTGGAGACGGGACGGCATGGGAATCGTCCGCGGCGGCGGTGGCCGGGCTCGATCTGGTCGCGACGTCGTTCACGGCGGCAGCCGAAGGCCAGCCCCCGGTCCTCGAGGAAGACTTGCCAGGCAGGTTCTTTCGATTATTCTGCAACTATGGAAACAACGCAGGCCGTCCGTATGCTCGACTCCCTCGCCCACGAGACCCGGCTCGACGTGTTCCGCCTCCTGGTGAAGGCCGGGGAGACCGGGTTGGCGGCCGGCGAGATCGCCGAACATCTCGCGGTGTCACCTCCCACCCTCTCGTTCCACCTCAAGGAACTGAAGAACGCCGGGATCCTCCAGGTGCGCCGAGACGGACGGCGGCTCGTATATCGCGCCGACTACGAGGCCATGGGGAGCCTGCTGGCCTTCCTCACCGACGAATGCTGCGTCGGGGTCACCATCACCGGCGCCTGCGTCCCCACCCCGCAAGGAGCATCAGCATGAACGAACCGATCAAAGACGTCGTGGCAACCAAGTACGGGGAGATCGCCAAGGCGGTGCTGGAGGGAAGAGGCGGCGGCTGCTGTGGATCCGACGACTCGACATGCGCCGCCGACGACCCGATCACCCGAGACCTCTACGACGAACGGGAGACCGCCGGCGTCCCCGACGACGCCGTCAACGCCTCCCTGGGGTGCGGCAATCCCACCGCCCTGGCCACCCTGGAACCCGGAGAGACGGTGCTGGATCTCGGCTCGGGAGGGGGCATCGACGTGTTGCTGTCCGCCCGGAGGGTCGGCCCCACCGGCTTCGTGTACGGCCTCGACATGACCCCCGAGATGCTGGAGCTGGCCCGCAAGAACCAGGCCGAGGCCGGTCTCACCAACGTCGAGTTCCTCGAAGGGACCATCGAGGACATCCCCCTCCCCGACTCGAGCGTCGACGTGATCATCTCCAACTGTGTCATCAACCTCTCCGCCGACAAGGACCGGGTCTTCGCCGAGGCGTACCGGGTGCTGAAACCGGGGGGACGCTTCGCCGTATCGGACATCGTGGTCCGCGGGGAGATCCCGACCGAGATCCGGCGCAGCGTCGAACTGTGGATCGGCTGTGTCGCCGGAGCCCTCGACGAAGAGGACTTCCGGTCGGGCCTGGAGACGGTGGGGTTCGTCGACGTCGACATCGAGCCGACCCGCGTGTACACGTTCGAGGAGGCCGAGGAGTACCTCGTCGCCGCCGGCCTCGACCTCGAAGTGGCGAAAGCCGCCGAAGGGCGAATCATGTCGGCGTTCGTTCGGGCCACCAAACCCCAGCCGCCGGTCCGATGATCGCCCGGATCTGGCGAGGCGTCGTACCGGCCGACCGTGCCGACGAATACCTCGAGCTGATGCGGACCGTGGCCTTGCCCGACTACCGGTCGACACCCGGCAACCGGGGCGCCTACGCCCTGCGTCGCATCCGAGGGGACCGCGCCGAGTTCCTCATGGTGACGTTCTGGGAGTCCGCCGAATCGGTGAAGGCCTTCGCCGGCGACGACCCCACCGCCGCCAAGTACTACGACTTCGACGCCGACTTCCTCCTCGAGATGGTCCCCTCGGTCGACCACTTCGAGCTGTACGACGACTGAAGTCCGCAGCGCCGCAGTCCACGGGAATCCCCGGCCCCACCCCTCGACCTGGCCATCATGGCCCCATGAGAACACTGTTCGTCGTGCTGGTCGGAGTGGTCGGCGGGCTCGCCGCCGCCCTCCAAGCCCGGTTCCTCGGGATCATGGAACAGAGAGCGGGCACCCTGGCCTCCGCATTCGTCACCTACGGCGGTGGAGGCCTGGCCATCGGGCTGGTCGCCCTCGCCGTCGGAGGCGCCAGGATCTCCGAGCTTCGGACGGTCCCCTGGTGGGCGTTCACCGCCGGGATCATGGGCCTCGTCGTCGTCGCCTCCCTCGGGATCAGCGTCGACCGGCTGGGGCTGGGGGCGGGCCTCACCCTGTTCACCGGCTCCACCCTGGTCCTCGCCGCCGTCGTCGACCACGTCGGCTGGTTGGGAGAGCCCTACCGGCTCGACCTCGCCCGCCTCGCCGGCATCGCCATGGTGGTTGCCGGGACCTGGCTGGTGGTGGCAGGTCGATGACCGGCCGACCCGACCACTCCGGCACCGCGGGACGGACGGTCACTCGGGGGTGACGTAGGCGGCGGTGATGCCTCCGTCGACGACGAACTCGGTGCCGGTGACGTAGGAGGATTCGTCGGACGCCAAGAACAGGGCCGCCTTCGCCATCTCTTCGGCCTCGCCGAACCGTCCGACGGGGATGTGGACGAGGCGGCGTCGGCGCTTCTCCTCGGTATCGAGGAACTTCATCAGCAGCTCGGTGCGCAACGGACCCGGGCACAGGGCGTTGACCCGGATGTTCTCCCGTGCGTGGACCACCGCCAGCTCCCGAGTCAACGCCAACACTGCACCCTTCGACGCCGTGTAGGCGATCTGGGCGGTCGCCGCCCCCATCAGCGCCACGAACGAGGCGGTGTTGATGATCGACCCTCCGCCGGCCCGGCGCAGAGCCGGGATTCCGTACTTACATCCCAGGAAGACGCCTTTGGCGTTGACATCCATGGTGCGGTCCCAGGTCTCCGGCGACGTGGAGATGGCGTCGCCGTCGGACGAGTCCATGATCCCGGCGTTGTTGAACAGCACGTCGAGCTTGCCGAACTCTGACTCCGCCCGGGCCACCATGTTCTTCGTGTCGTCGGGGTCGGCCACATCGGCCCGTTGGGCGACGGCGACGCCTCCGGCCAGACCGATCAGCTCCACCGTCTCGAGGGCCGCCGTCTCGTTGATGTCGACGGCCACCACGGCCGCACCCTCCGCCGCGAACAGCTCCGCCGACCTCCGGCCGATTCCCGAACCTGCCCCGGTGATGAGGGCGACCTTGCCTTCGAGACGTCCGCTCATATGCGCTCAAAGTACCTGATCCGCTCCCAGTCGGTGACCGCGGCGTCGAAGGCCTGCTGCTCCGACCGGAAGAAATGGGTGTAGTGCTGCTGCATCTCCGACCCGAAGACGTCCCGGACGAAATCGGAGGCGGCGAACAGCTCGACGGCATCCCGGAGGTGCCTGGGTACGTGGGGGACGGACTCGGCTCGGTACACGTCGCCGTCGAACATCTCGGGGGGCTCGGTCTGGTCGACGATGCCGTCGAGTCCGGCGGCGACCACCCCCGCATAGGCCAGGTAGGGGTTGACGTCGGCCCCGGGGATCCGGCATTCGATCCTGAGGCTGTCGTCGTGGCCGACCACCCGAAAGCCCGCCGTCCGGTTGTCGTAGCTCCACGCGATCCGGGTCGGGGCCCAGGATCCGTCCTGATACCGCTTGTAGGAGTTGACGGTCGGTGCCATCAGCACCATCAGCTCCGGCACCCGGGCCATCCACCCTCCGAGGAACCATCGGAACAGGTCGCTGCATCGGATCGGACCCATCGGAACGTCCCCGGGGAAGACGTTGCGCTCCCCGTCCCACAGGCTGACGTGGAGATGACAGGACGATCCCGCCTCCGACATGGAGGGTTTCGCCATGAACGTCACCGAGACCCCTTCCTGGTCGGCGATCTCCTTCATGGCGTGTTTCATCACCGTGTGGCGGTCCGCCATGTCCAACACGTCGGCGTAGGCGACGTTCATCTCGTGCTGGCCCCGACCCCACTCCCCCTTCGAGTTCTCCACCGGGATGCCCGACGCCGCCAGATGACGCCGCACCCGACCGTGATAGAACTCCTCTCGGGTCCCTTGGAGCAGGTGATAGTCCTCGATGTACCAGCCTGCCGGGGTCGGATACCGGTACCCGCCCTCGGCCACCTCCCGGTACGAGTCGGTGTACAGGAAGTACTCGAGCTCCGAGGCGGCCTTCACGTGGTATCCGGCCCGGGCGGCCCGTTCGAGCTGTCTCTTCAGGATGGTGCGGGGCGCCACCGCCACCGGCTCCCCGGTGCGGGTGTCGTAGAGATCGCACAGGACCATCGCCGTCCGATCCAGCCAGCTCGCCACCCGCAGGGTGGTGGGGTCGGGCACCATGTGGAAGTCGCCGTACCCTTTCTCCCAGTTGGCGTACCGGTATCCGGGGACCGGCTCCATCTCCATGTCGACGGTGAGCAGGTAGTCGCAGCCGTGGGTGCCGTGTCCGAACCCGACGTCGAGGAAGTGGGTTGCGTCGAAGCGTTTGCCGTGGAGCCGGCCGTAATGGTCGGTGAACGCGACCACCACCGTGTCGATCACCCCCTCGGCGACCCGAGCTTCGAGGTCGTCGACGTCGAGCGTCCCTCGTCGAACCTCCATCCGTCCTCCCTCCTCGTCGCGCATCTCCGGGCTCCGCCTACTTGTCCTGGGCGGTCACGAAGCCACTCATGAAGGGCTTCTGCATGACGACGAACACGAGTGCCGGCGGGACGGAGGCGATGATGGCCGCCAGCATCAGGGGTCCGAAGGTGAGGGCCCCCCCGAAGTTGAGCAGCGTCTGCATCGCCACCTGGACCACCTGCGCCGAGTCGTCACGGATGATGAGGCTGGGCCACAGGAACATGTTCCACGTGTAGACGAACTGGATGACGAAGAGGGCCCCGATGATGTTCCAGGAGAGGGGGATCAGGATTCGGGTGAGGAACGTGAAGGGGGTGGCGCCGTCG
>WFOA01000016.1 GCA_015488325.1 Acidimicrobiia bacterium
CTGGTGCACCGACCCGGCCGTCTACCAGCCGCCACCACGGCAAGCCCCCTACGCCGGCTCCCGTCGGGAAGCCCGGGGCCGGGTGTTGGCGGCGCTGCTCGAGGGACCCGCCACCGAAACCGAACTGGCACGGATCACCGACCTGGAACCAGCCCGGGTCGGCGAGGCCGTCTCGTCGCTGCTCACCGACGGCCTGGCCCGGCGGGTACGGGGTCGGGTCGCCGTCGCCGACCGCTGACCCCGATCAGAGGTCGAGGAAGTTGGCGAGGAGCTGCCGCCCCTCCCCGGTCATGATGCTCTCCGGGTGGAACTGGACCCCGTGGATCGGCAACGTCCGGTGTCGGATCCCCTGGATCACGTCGTCTTCGCTCCAGGCGCACACCTCCAACTCGGAGGGCACGTCGACCGCGGCGAGGGAGTGGTAGCGGGTCGCCTCGAACGGGTTGTGGAGCCCCCGGAACACGCCACGTCCGTCGTGACGGATCTTCGAGGTCTTGCCGTGTCGCGGCTCGGGGGCGTGGCCGATCCGGCCGCCGAAGGCGACGGCGATCGCCTGATGTCCCAGACACACACCCAGGGTCGGCACCTGCGGACCGACCCGGCGGATCGTCTCCACCGAGATCCCGGCGTCTTCGGGTCGTCCCGGACCGGGCGAGACGACGAGGCGGTCGGGAAGGTCCGCCGCCACCTCCTCCGGCGTCGTCTCGTCGTTGCGGACCACCTGCACCTCGGCACCCAGCTCGCCCAGATACTGGACCAGGTTGAAGGTGAAGGAGTCGTAATTGTCGATGACCAGCACCCGCATCGGACCCGGGAGCCTACCGACTCCGGCGGCGGCGAGCCTCCACGAACCCGGCCTCTAGTAGGCTGGCGGGACCATGCCCGTGTCGAAGAAACGGAAGCCGAAGAAGGCGAAGCGGTCCACCCCCGTCCCCTCCACCCCGGTGCAGGCGAAGACGAAGGAGCCGTCCCCCACCTGGTATGTGGTCACCATGTTCGGGCTGATGGCCCTCGGGGTCGTCTTCGTGCTGGTGCGGTTCATCTTCCAGCTCGACTACCTGCTGTTGGTGTTCGGTCTCGCCCTCATCGGCGCCGGGTTCGTGATGACCACGAACTACCGATAACCACACGCGTGTAATTCTCCCCAGGGTCTTCCACAGGTGTGGAAACTCATTCGATCGGGGCGACAGGCACCATGTCCTCCCGGCAGTGCCGCGGAGGTTTCGGCTCCTCGACGTTCAGCATCCGCAGCGTCACCTCGGCACCGCAGACGTTGCAGCGGAAATCCTGGGCCACCTCCACCACGTCGGACGGGTCGATCTCCGGCGGCGGGGTCGTCAACACGCGGATCATCCACATGCTGGTCCGCCAGATGACCAGCCCAATGGCGACGGCGATCAGGAACGTCAACACATCATGAAGGCTAGAGCAGCCTCCCAGGTTGTTCGCCGTCGCGGCGCCGGCCGCCCCGGTGGACCCGTCGTCAGCGCCGCAGGTTCTCGATGATCAACCCGTTGGCCATCCCGCCGCCCTCACACATCGTCTGCAGCCCGTAGCGGCCGCCGGACCGCACCAGTTCGTGGACCAGGGTGGTGAGCAGCCGGGCCCCGGAAGCCCCCAACGGATGGCCGAGGGCGATGGCGCCGCCGTTGACGTTGGTCCGTTCCCACAGGGCCATCGGGTCTTCCCCGCCGTGTTCGATCCGCCAGGCGGCGGTGACGGTGGCGAAAGCCTCGTTCACTTCGAACAGGTCGATGTCGTCGATGGTCAGCCCTGCCCGATCCAGCACCTTCGACGTGGCGGGGATGGGACCGGTGAGCATGATCACCGGGTCGACCCCGGCCATGGCGAATTCGACGAACCGGGCCATCGGTTCCAACCCCAGCTCCTCCGCCTTGTCCTCCGACATGATGAGGAGGGCAGCCGCCCCGTCGGAGATCTGCGACGAGTTGCCTGCCGTCACCACCCCGTCGGGTTTGAACGCCGGCTGCAGGTTGGCGAGCTTCTCCATGCTGGTGTCCCAGCGGATCCCCTCGTCCACCGTCATCGTCTCCCCGTCGGGGGTTTCGACGGGGACGATCTGGGCTTCGAACCGTCCCTCCTCGGTGGCTCGGGCGGCACGCCGGTGGCTCTCCAGGGAGAGTTCGTCGAGGAGCTCACGGCTGAGGCTCCACTTCTCGGCGATCATCTCCGCCGAGATGCCCTGGGGGACGAGCCCGTGGGAGTAGCGTTCCAGCATCTTCGGGCCGAAGGGGACACCCGGCCCCTGCTGGGCAGTGATCCCCATCGGCACCCGGGTCATCGACTCGACCCCACCGGCGATCACGATGTCGTACGCCCCGGCGAGCACCCCTTGGGCGGCGAAATGGGCGGCCTGCTGGGACGAGCCGCATTGCCGGTCCACGGTGACGCCGGTGACGTCTTCGGGGAACCCGGCGGCGAGGGAGGCGTTGCGGCCGACGTTGAGGCCCTGCTCTCCCGTCTGCATCACACAGCCCATGATCACGTCTTCCACCAGCCCCGGATCCAGGTCGTTGCGTTCGGTGATCGCCTGGAGGGGGATCGAAGCCAGGTCGACGGGGTGGATGTCCTTCAGCTTGCCGTTCCTCCGCCCCACCGGGGTGCGGACGGCATCGACGATGACTGCGCTGCGCATGGACTGCTCCTCGTTTCCGTTGTCAGGGACCGACCGGTCGGACTGTAGCCGTGCGGCGCCAGCGTCGACCGGGACGGGTGGAGACGATGGGACTCGAACCCACGACCCCCGGCTTGCAAAGCCGGTGCTCTTCCAACTGAGCTACGTCCCCAGGCGCCTTCATGATACGCCGACACGGCCTGCGGCTCCTCCCCTGGTCCAACGATCCGAAGCGGGATTACACTCCCCCGTCGCGGGCCCATAGCTCAGCCTGGTTAGAGCGCATCCCTGATAAGGATGAGGTCCCTGGTTCAAATCCAGGTGGGCCCACCGACGAAACCCCTCGCGACGCAAGGGGTTTCAGTCATTCATGGGATGGCTCGTCCTCCCGCAGGTGGGGGCCGCGTGCACATCGCGTGCACACGAGGAGCGACGTAGCTCGCCTCGAGGGCATCCCGAGGTCGGCCTCGTCGACGGGGAAGGCGGCGGGGAGCGTTCAGCCTTGCGACGATCGGCGGCGGGGCTGCGGAGTAGCTCGCATGAAGATTCGACCGTCGCGCCCGCTCGACGTGGTGAAGCCGAGGCGCCGATACAGCTCCCGGGCAGGGTTGATCTCGAAGACGTGAAGGGAGACGGCCTTACCTGCTTCGTGCGCCTGGTCCACGAGCCGTTGCAGCACGGCCGTACCGATCCCCTGGCCCTGGTTCTCGGGACGGACCTCGAGCCTGAGGACGTCCGCGCCGCCCTCGAGTACGCCGCCGCGGTCGTCAACGAGCGGGAGGTCCCGGCCGCCAGGCCCCCATGAGGATCGTCCTCGACGCCAACCTGTCCCCGAAGCTCGTTCCCCGTCTGGCGCAGGCCGACCGCGACGTCGTCCACGTCGGCGACCTCGGGATGCTCACCGCCACCGGCGCCGCGACCCTGGCGAGGTGCCAGGCAGATGGGCGGGTGCGCGTGACGGCCGACACGGAGGTTTCGATGGCACACGATCCGGGTCTTGCCGTGGTGGTCGGTCGGCTGCCGCTGGGAAACCGAGACGAGTGCTCGGCATCCGATCACATCCGGGTGAGTTCGTCGACGAGGCGGCCCCAAATCCCGAAGGGTCGGCACAGACCACCCATCCGCCCCACCGTCGACGCCGAAGCGGCCCGGCCTCGGGGGCGTCCGTTGATCTCCGGAGACCAACGCTCGACACATACCGCCTCGAACGGACTCCCCGACTCGTCCCTCTGCTCAGTCCTCATCTGGAGCCGCCCCGTCGCCGTCGGCCCGGTCCGCCGCGGCGTCGCAGCTCCCTCACCGCCGTACACTGTCGGTGGTGCCCGCCAGCATCGACGTCGTCGTCCACGTCTCGGGAGAGACCGAGGTGCGGGCTGCTCAAGCCCTCGCCGCCGAATCCGGCATCGGCCGCATCGCCCTCCTCCGGGCCACCCCCCCTCCCTCCTGGGGCGACCGGATCGAACGGGCCGAACAGGTCGACGGTTTCACGGTCGTCGTCGGGATCGGAGCCCGAGCCGCCGAAGAGGCGGCCCAAGCGGGCATCCCCGCAGTCCTCGCCGACCATCCACCCCACACCGCCCCGCCCGCCGTCGTCTGGGCGTCGCCGGCCGGGCTCGCCCTCGCCCTGGCGGACGAGCGCCCCAGCACCGACGTCGTGGTCACCGAACCCGGAGAACCCCTCGGTCGCGGACCCTTCACCGCCGTCTTCCCCCCGCCCCTCGGCCGGGTGTACGCCGCCGAGCGCGACCATCTCGGTGTGCGGAGAGCTCCGGTGGAGGGAGACTTCGGCGGGGTCCTCGTGGAGACCGCCGATACCGTCACCGTCGTCGTCGACGACCGGAGATTCCTGGCGGCGGCCTGCCTGGCAGCCGGGGTGGCCCTCCTTCCGACGGCGCCGGAGATCGTCGCCGTGTGGGAACGGCGGGACCGCTACCTGGCGGCGGTGTGCCGGTTCGGTCTGGTGATCGCCGAAGCGGTCAGTCGCCCACCCGAGCGCTGACCGGATGCTCCTCCGTCGGCGCCTCGATGAGGGCGTTGTTGGTGACCGGAGGGGCAGGGGCGACCAGGCGGGTCCCCGGGACCGGCTGGAGCGTCTCCTCGAGGACCACGAACTCGATGCCTCCGACCACGTCGGCGATCAGGTTGTACATGATGGCCCCCAGGGTGGCGAACCCGGTCGCGAGGACCGCCCCGACGATCGAACCGTACACGGCGAGACGGAGGAAATACTCGTCGGAACCGAACGGGTCGGCTCCCTCCTCGAGCAGAGTGATCTTGACGAGGATGTCGGTGATCTTGGCCGGGATCTCGGCAGCCTGCACCACGGACCAGAACATCACCAAACCCAGCACCACCGCCAAAGCGGTGACGAACGAAAAGATCGACGACACCTTGAACACGGTCCAGGGGTCGATCCTGCGGACGATGCGGCGGACTCGCCGTACGGTTGGCATCAGGGATGAACTCCTCGGGTCAGAGAGTGTACCGGCAGAGCTCGGCTTCGCCAGACCGGCCACCCCCAACACAACGCCACATCACCCCGGCCCGGTTCCCAACGGTCATTCGCCGTTCTGGACGATCGTGAACGCCGACAGCTCCGCATCACCCACGTCCATCACCTTCACCCCGGACGCGTCCCGTTTCTGACGGCTGATCGACGCCACCTTGGTGCGGATCCCGATGCCGTTCGACGAGATGAGGAACACCTCCTTGTCCTTGTCGACGGCCCGTGCTCCGACCAGCCGTCCCCGGGTACGGGTCAGCTTGATCGCCTTCACGCCGAGGCCGCCCCGGCCCTGGCGGGGGAACTCGTCCATGGCGGTCCGTTTCCCGTATCCGTTGGAGGTGAGCAGCAGCACTTCGTCGCCGTCGGCGCTCGACGCCGCCCCCACGACCCGGTCCCCTTCCCGCAGGCGGATACCCCGAACCCCCTGGGTGGCCCGGCCCATCGCCCGGAGGTCCTGCTCGGAGAAGCGGATGCCCTGGCCCTGTTCGGTGAAGATCAACAGGTCGTTCTCGCCGTTCGTGGCCCGCACCGCCACCAGCTCGTCCCCCTCGGTCAGTTTGATGGCGATGAGGGTCTGGTTACGGGAGTCGTACTCCTTCAGTTCGGTCTTCTTCGCCTGACCGAGCTTCGTGACCATCACCAGATACCGCGACGTCTCGTAGTCGCGGGTGTCGATGATCGCCTCGACCCGTTCGTCCGGTTCGAGGGGGAGCACCGACTGGGCCAGCACCCCCCGAGAGGTGCGGGACTGGCGGGGGATCTCATGGGCTCTGATCCGATGGACGAGGCCCTTGTTGGTGAAGACGAGCAGGTAGGAGTGGGCGGTGGTGTGCACCAGATGGGCGATGACGTCGTCCTCGTTCACCTCCGCCGCCTTCACCCCTCGACCCCCTCGACCCTGCGTCCGGTAGGTGGCCGCCGGCACCGACTTGATGTATCCGCTCTGGGAGACGGTGACGATCAGCTCTTCGTCGGCGATCAGATCCTCCAACGACATCTCCCCTTCGTCGGGGATGATGCGGGTCCGTCGAGGTTCGGCGAACCGTTCCTTGATCGCCTCCAGCTCTTCACGGATGATCGCCCTCCGCTTCGCCGGGTCGGCGAGGATGGCCTCCAGCTCGGCGATCGTCGCCTCCAGCTCAGCCAGTTCGGCGCGGAGCTTGTCGGTCTCCAAGGCGGTGAGGCGGCGCAGCGGCATGTCGAGGATCGCGTTGGCCTGGATCTCGGTGAGGTCGAACCGTTCCATCAGCGCCACCCGGGCCGCCGGGGTGTCGGCCGAACCGCGGATGAGTTGGACGACTTCGTCGATGTTGTCGACGGCGACGATGAGGCCGGCGAGGATGTGGGCCCGTGCCTTCGCCTTCTCGAGACGGAACCTGGTCCTCCGCTCCACCACCTCCATCTGGTGGTCCAGGTAGTAGCCGACCAGCTCTGCCAGGTTGAGCGTGCGGGGGACGCCGTCGACCAGGGCGACGATGTTCACCCCGAAGCTCTCCTGGAGCTGGGTCAGCTTGTAGAGCTGGTTCAGGACCACTTGGGGCACCGCCGACGCCTTCAGCTCGATCACGAGTTTCGTCCCCACCCGTGCCGACGACTCGTTGCGGAGGTCGGCGATCCCTTCGACTTTCTTCTCCTGGACCAGGGTGGCGATCTTCTCCAGGACTCGGTCCTGGGACACCTGGTAGGGAAGTTCGGTGACGACGATGGCCGTCCGGCCTTTCCGGACCTCCTGGATGTCGGCCACCGCCCGCATCTTCACCGACCCTCGGCCGGTGAGGAGCGCCTCCCGGATACCTTCCGTCCCCACGATGTAGGCGCCGGTTGGGAAGTCGGGCCCTTTGACGAAGCGGAGCAGCTCTTCGGCGGTGGCGTCGGGATGTTCGAGCATGTGGATGCAGGCGTCGATCACCTCCCCGAGGTTGTGAGGCGGGATGTTCGTCGCCATCCCGACGGCGATCCCCTGGGAGCCGTTGACCAACAGGTTGGGGAACCGGGCGGGCAGTACGACCGGCTGTTGATGTTCGCCGTCGTAGTTCGGTTCGAAGTCGACGGTGTCCTCGTCGATCCCTTCGAGGAGATGCACCGCGATCGGCGAGAGGCGACATTCTGTGTACCGCATCTGGGCCGGCGGATCGTCCACCGTCCCGAAGTTGCCCTGGGCGTCGACCAACGGATGGAGCAGACTGAAGTCTTGGCCGAGACGGACGAGGGCGTCGTAGATCGCCTGGTCGCCGTGGGGATGGAACCGTGCCATCACATCGCCGACCACCGTGGCGCATTTGCGGTGCCGGGCACCCGGACCCATGTTCGCCTCGTTCATCGAATGGATGATCCGGCGCTGCACCGGCTTCAGCCCGTCCCGTACGTCGGGCAAGGCGCGGGAGACGATCACGGACATGGCGTAGTCGACGAACGACTGCGCCATCTCCTGGTTGATGTCGATCTCGCGGGTCTGGTCTCGCTCGGTCATCGGCTTCCTCTGCTCAGACGTCCAGGAACCGGACGTCTTTGGCGTTCTGTTGGATGAAGGCTTTCCGCCGGGCGACGTCGTCGCCCATCAAGGTGGAGAAGATCTCCTCGGCCCGGGCGGCGTCCTCCATCTCCACCCGGACGAGGGTGCGGGTCTCGGGGTTCATGGTCGTCTCCCACAGCTCGTCCGGGTTCATCTCGCCGAGACCCTTAAAACGGGTCGGGTTCACCTTCGGATGCTCCCGTCGGAACTCTTCGAGGGCTTCGTCGTCCTTCAGGTAGTGCACCTTCGAGCCCACCTTCACCCGGTACAGCGGCGGCTGGGCGATGTACACGTACCCGGCGTCGATCAGTCCCCGCATGTGGCGGAACAGCAGCGTCAGGAGCAACGTCCGGATGTGGGATCCGTCGACGTCGGCGTCGGTGAGCATGATGATCTTGTGGTACCGGGCTTTCGCGATGTCGAAGTCGTCACCGATCCCGGTACCCACCGCGGTGATGATCCCCTGGATCTCCTGGTTCTGTAGGGCTTTGGCGAGCCTCGCCTTCTCGACGTTGAGGATCTTGCCGCGGATCGGCAGGATCGCCTGGGTTTCGGAGTCGCGAGCCTGTTTGGCGGGACCGGCGGCCGAGTCGCCCTCGACGATGAACAGTTCGCTGCGGGCCGGGTCCCGGGACGAACAGTCGGCGAGCTTGCCGGGCAGGCTGGTCGATTCGAGCAGCGACTTCCGTCGGGTGATCTCCCGGGCCTTTCGGGCAGCCTCCCGGGCCTTGGCGGCGGTGATGCACTTGTCGACGATGCGGCGTGCCTCCGGGGAATACCGCTCAAGCCATTCGGGGAGCATCCGGTTGAGCGCCTTCTCCACATACGACCGGATCTCGGTGTTCCCCAGCTTCGTCTTCGTCTGGCCTTCGAACTGGGGTTGGCGAACCTTCACCGAGATGACCGCAGTGAGGCCCTCCCGGACGTCCTCCCCGGTGAGGTTCGGATCCTTGTCCTTCAGGAGGTTCTTCTTCCGGGCGAAGTCGTTGACGGCTTTCGTGAGCGCCTTGCGGAACCCCTCCTCATGGGTGCCGCCTTCGTGGGTGTTGATGTTGTTGGCGAAGCTGAGGATGGCCTCGGTGTACGACTTGGTCCACTGCATCGCCACCTCGACCTCGGCGTCGTCGGAGACGTCGGAGAGGTCGATGACGTGCCGATGGATCGGCTCACGGTTCTCATTGAGATACTGGACGAAGTCGACCAAGCCGCCCTTGTAGAGGAACGTCTCCTGCACGGCCGGGTCGGCCCGTTCGTCGACGAGGCTGATCTCGAGGCCCTTGTTGAGGAACGCGAGCTCTCGGAGACGTGAGGCGACCGTGTCGTAGTCGAAGGTGGTGGTCTCGGTGAAGATCTCCGGGTCGGGCCAGAAGGTGATGGTGGTGCCGGTCTTCTTCACCGCCCGTCCCTTCACCGGGTTCTTGGTGGCGGGCTTTCCGCGGTGAAACTCCTGGGTCCAGATGTGACCGTCCCGCCGCACCTCGGCGACGAGCCGCTCGGCGAGGGCGTTGACGACCGAGACCCCGACACCGTGGAGTCCCCCCGACACCGTGTAGGCGCCCTGTTCGAACTTCCCGCCGGCGTGGAGGGTGGTGAGCACCGTCGTCAGCGCCGAGCGTTTCGTCTTCTTGTGGATGTCGACCGGGATCCCTCGTCCGTTGTCGACGACACGAACCCCGCCGTCGCCGAGCAGCGTCACCTCGATCTTCGTGCAGTAGCCGGCCATCGCCTCGTCGACGGCGTTGTCCACCACCTCCCAGACGAGGTGGTGCAGACCCCGCGGCCCGGTGGAGCCGATGTACATGCCGGGACGCCGGCGTACGGCTTCGAGGCCTTCGAGGACGGTGATGTCTTTGGCGCCGTAGGAGTCGGCTCCGCGCGTTGAGGTCACATCACTCCTTCAGGTCGAATCCCACGGCCGGAACGGCCTCTGAACAGGGGATTTACACTTGTGTAAGTATAGGGGTTCGGTGGGGTTTCCCCAATCTCTCCCGGCATTCTCAGGAGGGCCTCCGGAGCACGACCCGTTCCACGACGCCCTCCCCGAGCCGTTCACGGAGACGGCGTTCCAGGCTCGCCACACCGAACTTCAAAAGGGACATCGCCATCGGCGAGGTCGCTTCCACCACCAGCTCTCCGCGCCGCAGATAGAGGGGCCGCGAATGCTCGCTCCACGGCGGTCCTGCCAGCTCCTCCCACTCCTCTTCGAGTCGGAGATGGGTTTCGAGGTCGGGCAGCCCCAAGGCCGCGAGCACCTCACGGAGCGCCTGGCCGAGTTCGACGGGTCGGCTCATGCGACGTTCCCTCCTTCGACTCGCCACCACCGCCCGGCGACGGGCACTTCCTCGGGGTGGGCGGTGGTGATGAACACCTGACCAGGGGGCAGGGCCGCGGCCAATCGGGTCGAACGGTCCGGGTCGAGCTCCGAGAAGACGTCGTCGAGGACCAACACCGGGACACGGCCGGTGTGATCACGCACGGCGGCGTGGAGGCCCAGCCGCAGCGCCAGGGCGAGGGCCCGCTGTTCCCCTTGGCTTCCCTGGTGGCGGGCGTCCCGTCCGTCGATGGTGAATCCCGGTTCGTCGCGATGGGGTCCCACCGTGGTGACTCCCCGTTCCAGGTCGACGGCGCGTGACTCCCCGAGAGCCCGCAACAGCAGCTCTTCCCACACCGACGGCACCACCTGCGGGTCGAGGCGCCCACCCCAGCTCGATCGGTATGTCATCTCCACCTCGGTCTCTTCTCCCGCCACCGCCCGGTAGAACCTCTCCGTCTCGGGGACGAGGAGTTCGCCTGCCCGGGCTCGACGTGCCATCACCTTCGCGCCTGCCTGTGACAGACGCCGATCCCAGACGCCCAACGTGACCGGATCGTCCTCCCGACGGCGGAGGAAGGCGTTGCGCTGACGGAGCGCTCGTTCGTACTCGGCGAGGTCGAGCTGCGCCGCGGGCCACAGCAGCACGGCGGCGTCGTCCAGGACCTGGCGTCGGTGGGAAGGTCCTCGTTTCACGACGTCGAGGTCCTCGGGTATGAACGTGACCACCTTCACCCGCTCCGACACGTCGGCGAGCCGCCTCGGCCGGCTGTGGTCGAGGAGGACCCGGCGACGCCCTCGACGGACCAGTTCGATCTCGACGAGCACCGTGCTCTCCTCCGTCGTGAACCCTCCCCGCAGTACCGCCCGGTCGCGTCCCTCGCCGATCAGAGCCTCATCGGGAGCACCCCGGACCGACCGCAGCACACCAAGGTAGGCGATCGCCTCCACCAGATTGGTCTTCCCTGCACCGTTGGGGCCGACGAGGACGTTTGGGCCGTCGACCGGGTGCCATTCCAACGCCTCATAGGACCGAAAGCCCTCCAGGGCCACCCAGTCGAGGCGCATTCAGACCCGAACGGGCATCAGCAGATACAGGAATCCGGGCGTGTCCACCCCGTCGATCACGCTCGGTTTCAGCCCGTCGATCACTCGGATCCTCACCTGGTCGGCGGCGACGGCGCCGACCCCGTCGGCCAGGTATCGGGGGTTGAACGCGACCTGCACGCGTTCGTCCGTCCCGTTGAACTCGCCGGGGATGTGCTCCGTTTCACCACCGACGTCTTGGCGACTCACCGCCACCTCCACGCCACCTTCGGTGAGGACCAGCCGCACGGGGATGTGGTCCTCGGCGACGAGGGAGACCCGGTCGAGGGCTTCCAGCAACGCTTCTCGCTCGACGACGACCTCGTTGGGATACGACTCGGGGAGCAGCGACCGGTATTTCGGGAAGGTACCTTCGATGAGGCGGAGCCGGAGACTGCCCCGCTCCGAGGCGAACACGGCCTCACGGCTCTCCACCGCCACCGACACCTTCGCCGCCCCCACGGTGCGGCCCAGCTCCCGCAGACCCCGTGCCGGCACCAGCCCCGATCCCGCTACCCCCACACCGGGCAGGTCCCGCACGGCGAGCCGGTATGAGTCGGTGGCGACCATCCGCAGTCCGTCGTCGCCCGGCTCGAACAACACACCGGTGAGGATGGGACGGGCAGCGTCGTTCGATGCCGCCACCGCCACCTGGCCGATCGCCTCGACGAGGGCGTCTCCGTCCACCTCGGTCCCGGTGACCGGCGTCTCCTCCAGCACCGGGAAATCCTCGAGGGAGAGCTGGCGGAGGGTGAAGCGGGGACCGTTCCCGATGATCTCCACGTCCGAGTCGGTGGTGCCGATGGTCACGGCGCCGGGCGGCAGCTTGCGTACGGCGTCGGCCAGCAGCTTCCCGGAGACGACTGCCCTCCCCTCTTCGGTCACCTCCACCTCGGTTTGGGTCCGAACCGTCATCTCCAGGTCGGTTCCCGTCACCCGCAGGGTGCTGCCCCGCACCTCGCAGAGGAGTCCTTGGAGCACCGGGAGGGCGGTACGAGTACCGACGGCGCGGTTGGCGCGGGTGAAGACGTCGGCCAGGTCGTCTCGTTCGGCTCGGATTCTCACAGATGCGTCCCTTCTTCTCCTGCTGTGTTCGATCTCTTTCAGAGTATCGGTGGTAGTAGGCGGTGTGGATTGTGGGTAACCACCGAAGACCCGTTCACCATCCGGCTTTTCCGTCCCCAGGGGGGTGTGGAGACCGGGCGGGGTGTCCACAGGGGACGGGTGCAAGGAGACGGACGGTGTGGACGGACATCAGGTTGTCCTCAGGCTCTGGGACAACTCGCTGACCCGGTTGAAGACCTCCCGGTCGCTGCTCATGAAGCGTTTCACCTTGTCGATGGCATGCATCACCGTGGTGTGGTCGCGGCCACCGAAGTGGGCGCCGATCTTGGGGAGGGAGAGGTCGGTGAGGTCACGGCAGAGGTACATGGCGACCTGGCGGGCCATGACGAGGGGCTGGCGTCGGCTGGGGCCGATGAGCTCTTCGACGGTGAAGCCGTAGGCGTTGGCGGTCGCTCGGATGATGTCCTGGGGGGTGACGGCTTTGGCTTCGTGCCCCGGCAGGAGATCTTGGAGGACCCGCTCTGCCATGGGCAGGTCGATCTTCTGGTTGGTGAGGGAGGCGAAGGCGGTGACTCGGGTGAGGGCGCCTTCGAGCTCCCGGATGTTGTCGGAGACGAGACCGGCGATGAACTGGAGGACCTGGGCCGGCACCGGCTGTGGGGCGAATTCGGCGTTGCGGCGGAGGATCGCCAGGCGGGTCTCCACGTCGGGGGGTTGGATGTCGGTGAGGAGGCCCCATTCGAAGCGGCTGCGGAGGCGATCTTCGAGGGTGGCGAGGTTCTTGGGGTGCCGGTCCGAGGAGATGACCATCTGCTTGCCGGATTCGTAGAGGGTGTTGAAGGTGTGGAAGAACTCTTCCAGGATCTGTTCTTTCCCTTCGAAGAACTGGACGTCGTCGAGGAGGAGGACGTCGGTGGAGCGGTATCGCTGTTTGAAGTCGTCCATGCGTTTGCGGCGGATACCGTCGATGAAGTCGGAGAAGAAGACTTCGGAGGTGACGTATCGGACGACGAGCCCTGGGTAGAGGTCGAGGGCGTGGTGGCCGATGGCGTTGAGGAGATGGGTCTTGCCGAGTCCGGCACCCCCGTAGATGAACAGGGGGTTGTACTGGGTGCCGGGCTGTTCGGCGACCGCCATCGCCGCGGCCCAGGCGAACCGGTTGGACTGACCGACGACGAAGTTCTCGAACCGGTACTTCTCGACGAGCCGTGCCCGGGTCGAGGAG
>WFOA01000017.1 GCA_015488325.1 Acidimicrobiia bacterium
AGTCTCTGCGGTACGCGCTCGAGGTGGAGGGCTTCGAAGTCGTGACGGCCGACAATGCGGTGGACGGACTG
Source organism: Acidimicrobiia bacterium (assembly GCA_015488325.1). Lineage (GTDB taxonomy): Bacteria > Actinomycetota > Acidimicrobiia > Spongiisociales > ZC4RG35 > S012-128. The sequence continues at coordinate 72 of WFOA01000017.1, forward strand.
GAGCGGGCACGTACCTGGCGTCCGTCCCTCGTGCTCCTCGATCTGATGCTTCCGGGAGGGTCCGGCCTCGACGTGTGCCGTCAGATCCGCTCCCGTTCGGACGTCCCGATCATCGTCGTCACCGCCAAAGACGCCGAAGCCGACAAGGTGGTGGGTCTCGAGCTGGGCGCCGACGACTACGTGACGAAACCGTTCTCGATGCGCGAGCTGGTCGCCCGGGTTCGGGCCCATCTCCGGCGGGCGAACCGCGCCGGCACCTTCGGCGACACCAACGAGGTGCTCAGGGTCGGCCCCTTCGAACTCGACATCGACGCCCACGAGGTCCGGAGGAACGGCGAACCGGTCTCGTTGCGGCCGAAGGAGTTCGACCTCCTCGAATCGTTGATGCGGCGAGCGGGGCGGGTGGCGAGCAGGGAGACCCTGATCGACGAGGTGTGGGGTCCCTCGTACTTCGGTGACACCAAGACCCTCGACGTGCACATCAAGCGGCTTCGACAAAAGCTCGAGGCCGACCCGTCGCGGCCGCGTCACATCGTCACCATCCGGGGCATCGGCTACAAGTTCGTCGATGGCTGAGCGGTACGGTCGCGCACGGTTGACGACCAGGCTGATGACGGCGTTCGCCGTCGTGTTCCTGGTGCTGATCGGAGGGCTCGGGTTCCTGGTGGACCTGTCGATCCGAGGGGACCTCGACCCCGCTGAGCTGGCGACCGTACGTCGCGACCTCGCCTACGCCGCCGGTTTGGCAGGGATCGTGGGGATCGTCGTGGTAGGGGTCGTCGCCCATTTCCTCGCTCGGCCGCTCCGCCGCCTCGCCGCAGTCGCCACGTCGATCGCCGATGGACGGGTCGATCTCCGTCCCGAACGGTCCGGTGTCGTCGAGCTCGACCGCCTCGGGATCGCCATCGGCAGGACCGCCAGCGAGCTCGGATCGAGACTCGCCCAGCTCGAAGGGGAGCGTCGGCGTCTGGAAGTCGTCTTGGAGGCCCTGGACCTCGGTGTGCTGCTCGTCGCCGGCGACGACTCGGTGCTGTATGCGAACGCCGCCACCGCGTCGCTCCTCGGGTCCCGTCCCCGAGACCTGTCCGAGATCGCACCACCGGCGCTTCGTCGGCTCGTCGCCGACGGTCGGGACGGAGCCCGCTCCACCGAAGGCGACGTCGAATACGGTGCCCCGAGTCGAATCCTCCACGTGACGGTCACCTCCCTCGACGACGGCGGGGTGCTGGTGGTGCTCGACGACATCAGCGAGCGACGGCGCATCGAGGCGATGCGCCGCGACTTCGTCACGGACGCCTCCCACGAGATGAAGACCCCGGTCGCCGGGATCCTGGCGTCGGTCGAAGCCGCGGAGACCGCCCTCAGCCGTGACCCGGATCGGGTACGGGGTTTCCTCGACCAGGCTTCGGCGTCGGCACGTCACCTGGCTCGACTGGTCGGGGACCTGCTCGACCTGTCACGCCTGGAGGCGGCCGAACCGGACCGGAGTCCCGTGGCCTTGGACCTGATCATCCGAGACGAAGTGGACCGCGCGTCGGCGTCGGCCGAGGCGGCCGGGGTGCGCCTCGACGTCGACCTTCGTCCCGTGACCGTGATGGGAGCGCGGGCCGACCTGGGCCTGGCCGTCGGGAACCTCATCGAGAACGCCATCCGTTACAGCGCTCCCGGTGGGACGGTGCAGGTCGTGTTGGCGGTCGAAGATGGGACGGCCGTGGTGGCGGTCCGGGACACCGGCATCGGGATCCCGACCTGGGCGCTCCCCCGTGTCTTCGAACGGTTCTTCCGGGTCGACGCGGCACGGTCACGGGCGACAGGGGGTACCGGTCTCGGCTTGGCGATCGTCAAACACGTCGTCGAGCGGCACGGCGGCACCGTCGACGTCACCAGCGAACTCGGGGTGGGGTCGACGTTCCGGATCCGGATTCCCGCCGCTCCGGCTTGAGGTCGCCCCGAGGGTGCTACCGTGCCCGTCCGGTATGGCCGAGTCTCCGGCGACGACCGAACGGACCGGCGGAGTTCCCCGGTGGCTCCGCCCGATTCTGGTCCTCGGGTTCCTGTACCTCTTCCTCGTCGGTGTCAAAGGCCTGGAGACCGGGATCAAGGTGTTCGGTGTCGACGCCGCGGAGCGCATCTTCGGGTACGTCTCGTCTCCGGTCGCCGGGCTGTTCGCCGGGATCCTCGCCACGGTGCTGGTCCAGTCGTCGTCGGTGACGACGTCGACGATCGTCGGGCTGGTCGGGTCGGGGTCCCTCTCGGTGGCCGCCGCCGTCCCGATGATCATGGGAGCGAACATCGGGACCACCGTCACCAACACCCTCGCCTCCCTCGGCCATGTGCGGCGCGGCGCCGAATTCAAACGGGCCTTCGCCGGTGCCACCGTCCACGACTTCTTCAACGTGTTCGCCGTCGTGGTGTTCCTGCCCTTGGAGCTCGCAACCGGGTTCCTGTCGAAGTCGGCGACGGCGGTGTCGTCCCTGCTGGCCGGGTCGGGTTCGGTCGCCGCCGCGCCCGGGAAGAGCCCCATCAAGGCGGCGATCAAGGCGCCGGTGGCCCTCATCGAAGGGAGCCTCACCGATCTGGGCCTCCATCGGGGGTGGGTCGGTTCGCTGATCCTCGCCCTCGCCCTCGTGTCGATCTTCGTCGCGCTCGTCTTCGTCACCCGCAACATGCGCGTCCTCATGGCAGGCAGGATGGAGGCGGGGTTCAATGCCGTCCTCGGCCGGGGGGCGGGTCTGGGAGCGATGATCCTGGGGGTCGTCGTCACCGTGGCGGTGCAGAGCTCGTCGATCACCACCTCGATCCTGGTGCCTCTGCTCGGAGCCGGAGTGATCACCTTGGAGAACGCCTACCCGGTCACCCTCGGAGCGAACCTGGGGACGACGGTGACCGCCCTCCTCGCGTCGCTGGCGGCCGACCGGCCCGAAGCCCTCACCATCGCCCTCACCCACACCCTGTTCAACGTCTTCGGGATCCTCGCCTTCTACCCCGTCCCGCTGGTCCGTCGGCTCCCGCTCCGGGCCGCCCGGGCCCTGGCCGAGGTCGCCACCCGACGCAAACGGGTGGTGCTGGCCTACCTGGTGGCGGTGTTCGTCGTCCTGCCGCTGGTGGGTATCGTGGTGTTCAGGTGAGGTGACGAGATGGTGTTCGACTTGTTCTCCGGCAAAGGTGAGTCCCAGATCGAGCGGATCGAACAGCAGATCCAGGAGATGCTGGCTGCCTGCGGTCGGACCATCGACATCGCCACCGACGCCCTGTTCGGGCGTGTCGCCCCCTCCGAGGTGGGAGAGACCCTCCGCAAGAGCGACCGGGCGGTGAACCGTCTGGAACGGGAGATTCGCCGCGAGCTGGTCGTCCATGCAGGGGTGCGGGGCGCTTCGGCCGACATCCCCGCCATCCTCGTCTACATGTCGATCGTGAAAGACATCGAACGCCTCGGCGACTACGCGAAGAACCTCTGGGACGTCGCCAACGCCGGGGCCGACATCACCGGGCTGTCGGAATTCGACCGGATCCAGAGGGACGTCGCATGGGTTCGGGAGCTGGTCGACCGGACGGCGAAGATCTTCGCCGAACGGGACGCCGCAGCCGCCCAGGAGGCGCTGAACGAGGCCGACGCCAAGCTCGACGAGTTCGACGCGATGGTCATCGAACAGCTCACCTCGGACCGGCCTTCGCGGGAAGGTGTGCCGATCGCCCTGGTCGCACGGTATCTCAAACGGATCAGCGCCCACCTGATGAACGTGATGACGGCGGTGGTGATGCCCCTCGACCGGCTCGACTACTGGGACGAAGACAAAGCCGACCGCTGGTGAACGGGGGATCCGGGCGGGTCGGGTCGGAGAAGGGATTCACCGTGGGAACCTCCGACGGCTAGCCTGTCGTTCCAGACGGCGATGTCGCTCCTCGACCACATCCACGAACCTGCGGACCTGCGTGCGCTCGACCACGAGCAGCTCGTACAGCTCTGCGGCGAGATCAGGGAGTTCCTGATCGAGAAGATCTCCAGGACGGGCGGCCACCTCTCACCCAACCTGGGGGTCGTCGAGTTGACCCTGGCACTGCATCGGGCCTTCGACAGTCCACGCGACCGGATCATCTGGGACGTAGGCCACCAGAGCTACGTCCACAAGATCGTGACCGGACGTCGGGACGGCTTCGACCGGCTCCGAGTGTTCGGCGGTCTGAGCGGCTACCCGTCCCGAGAGGAGAGCGCCCACGACTGGGTGGAGAACAGCCACGCCTCCACCTCGCTGAGTTACGCCCTCGGTCACGCCCTCACCAACCCCGACTACTGGACGGTGGCGGTCATCGGCGACGGCGCCCTCACCGGAGGGATGGCGTACGAAGCGCTCAGCCATATCGCCGTCGCCAAACCTCGGCGGTTGGTCATCGTGGTGAACGACAACGGGCGGTCGTACGACCACACCGTCGGTGGCCTCGCCACCCTCGCCAACCTCGCCCACTACCGGTTCGATCCCCGATACGAATGGGCGAAACGCTCAGTGGGGAGGATCCTGAAGGGTCTGCCCCTCGTCGGTGAGACGGCCGACGAGCTCGCCACCCGCTTCAAAGAGGCGTTCAAGCAGATCCTGGAACCGTCCACGGTCTTCGACGCGTTGGGGCTCAAGTATTCGGGTCGGATCGACGGCCACGACATTCCGCTCCTCGAAGAGACCTTCGCCCGTGCGAAAGAGTACGACGAGCCGGTCATCGTGCACGTCGTGACCGAGAAGGGGGCCGGGTACGAGCCGGCCATCCAGGACGAAGTCGACAAACTCCACGGGGTGGGGAGCTTCGACATCGCCACCGGCAAGCCGGTGAAGTCGGAGCTGAAACTCACCGATGTGGTGGGACGAGCCTTGGCCGACGCCGCCGAACGCTACCCCGACCTGGTCGCCATCTCGGCGGCGATGGTGTCGTCCACCGGTCTGAAACCGATGGCGGACGCCCATCCCGACCGGGTGATCGACACAGGGATCGCCGAACAGCACGCCGTCACCCTGGCGGCGGGGATGGCGATGGCGGGGAAACGTCCCGTCGTGGCGATCTACTCGAGTTTCCTGCAGCGGGCGTTCGATCAGATCATCACCGACGTCGCCTTGCACCGGCTCCCCGTCACCTTTCTCATCGACCGGGCCGGGATCACCGGCCCGGACGGTCCGTCCCACCATGGGGTGTTCGACCTCTCCTACCTTCGTCTCGTCCCCAACCTGGTGGTGGGTGCCCCGGCCGACGCCACCGAGCTCTGCGGGATGATCGAGACGGCGCTCAACCACGACGGGCCGGTGGCCATCCGTTACCCGAAGAACGCAGCGGCCGGTCTCCCCACCCTGCCGGTCTCCGCGCTGGCGGTCGGTGTCTGGGAGGAGCTCCGCCAAGGCGACGACCTCCTGTTCTTGGCGACCGGCCGGATGGTGGAGATCGCCCAGAAGGTCGCGGCGGCGCTCGAGCCGGACGGGATCACCTGCGGGGTGGTGAACGCCCGGTGGGTGAAACCCTGCGACGAACGGCTGGTCGACTGGGTGTCGGCGTACCCGCGGGTCGTCACCCTGGAGGACAACGTCGTCTCGGGCGGCTTCGGAGCGGCGGTGGCCGAAGCCCTGGCCGGGACCGGGCTCGGCGGTCGGCTGTCGATCATCGGCGTCCCCGACCGTTTCCTGCCGTTCGGCTCGGCGTCCGACGTCATGGCCGCGGCCGGGCTGGACGTCGACGGCGTCACCGGACGGATCCGCCGCCTGCTCGAGTCGGGAGCGTGACCGGGGCGAGGCGCCGCGTTCCGGGGGCGGGAGCGGCGGCGGGTCGTCGTCTCCTGCGGTCGTTGCGGGCAGGTGGTCCTGTTTCAGTTGAAGCGGCGAGCCGAGGGCAACTAGGGTTCCGCCCACCCCTACGGGGGTTCCATCAATTGGGAGGAATACGGATGGGTAAGAAACTGACGCTGCTCACAGCAGTGTTCGCGTTGGTGGTCGCCGCCTGTGGCGGCGGCGCGGAGGAAACCACCACCACCACCGCTGCACCCGAACCCGGCGAAACGACGACCACGGCCCCGGCCCCCGGTGGCGGGGACGCCGGCGCCGGTGGTGGCGGCGCCGAACAGGCCGGTGGAAGCCTGCTGGACACGGTGATCGCTCGCGGCACGCTGAACTGTGGCGTGAACGAGACCCTCGCCGGCTTCGGCTTCAAGGACGAGACCGGCCAGTTCGTCGGCTTCGACGTGGACCTGTGCCGCGCCGTCGCCGCTGCCGTGCTCGGCGACGCCGACGCCGTGAAGTTCGAGCCGCTGACGGCCGCTGCCCGGTTCGAGGCGGTGAACTCGGGTCTGATCGACCTGCTGTCCCGGAACACCACCTGGACGCAGAGCCGTGACACCGACCTGGGTCTCGACTTCGGCCCGACCACCTACTACGACGGCCAGCAGCTCATGGCGAAGAAGGCCGACGGCTTCACGGCCGACTCGCCGCTGACCGACATCGCCGGTGCGGTGGTCTGCACCAACGCCGGTACCACGACCGAGAAGAACATCACCGAAGCCTCGGCGGCTCTGGGGCTCGACATCACGCTGCAGACCTTCGAGGACTTCAACATCGTGATGGAGAACTTCAAGTCCGGTGCCTGTGACGTGGTGACCACCGACGGTTCCGGTCTGGTGTCCCGCAAGGCCACCGACCCGGCCGGCGACGAGTGGGTCATCTTCCCGTCGGTGCCGATCTCCAAGGAGCCGCTCGGTCCGGCCTGGAAGCAGAACGACTCGGTGTGGGGTGACGTGGTCCGCTGGACCGTGTACGCCATGATCATCGCCGAGGAGAAGGGCATCACCAGCGCCAACGTGGACCAGATGGTGGCCAACCCGCCCGACGGCGAGGCCGCCCGCCTCCTGGGCGCGTCGGAGGACGAGATCCAGACGAAGATGGGTCTGCCCGCCGACGCGTTCTACCAGGTCATCAAGCAGGTGGGGAACTACGGTGAGGTCTTCGACCGTCACCTGACCCCCCTCGGTCTCAACCGTGGCCTGAACGCCCTGTGGTCCGACGGCGGTCTGCTCTACGCACCGCCCGCCCGGTGACCCGAACATGATCTGAGGAGGGGGGCGCATCGAGCGCCCCCCTCCCCACATCCGTCCCATGACGCAGAGCCGGATCGACGCCACCCAGACCCGACCGCCCCTCTGGCGGAACGTCACGTTCCTCAAATGGGCGACACAGATCGGAGTCCTCGTCGGCTTGGTCGTCCTGGCCTGGATCCTCATCTCCACCGCCCTGCGCAACCTCGAAGCCCAGGGCCTCTCCCTCGACTGGGACTTCCTCACCGATCCCGTAGGGATCCGCCTCGGCGAAGGCATCTTCACTCAGCCCGCCTCGGGTCTCGAAGCCTTCGCCACCGCCATCGTCAACATGCTCCGGGTGACGGCGTCGGGGATCATCGCTGCCACGATCCTCGGCGTGCTGGTCGGGATCTCCCGACTGTCCAGCAACTGGCTGCTGTCCCGGTCCGCCACCGCCTTCGTCGAGACGATCCGGAACATTCCGCTCCTCATCCAGATCGTCTTCTGGTTCTTCCTCATGACGCTGTTCTTCCCGACCCTCGAAGTGGACGCGTCGGGACCTGCGCCGGGATGGTTGATCGTCAGCCGCAAAGGGGTGTCGATCCCCTGGCTGTTCCCCACCGAAGTGTTCTGGCAGTGGTTCGTGTTCGTCGCCGGCGGAGCCTGGGCCGCCCGGCGCGTCTACCGGCGGCGGATCGAGCTGCTGGAGGAGACCGGCCGGGAGACCCATCCGGGCCGGTGGGCGCTCGGCACCTTCGTGTTGATCGCTGGGCTCGGCTGGTTCGCCCATCCGATCGCCGGCGCCCTCGGATGGCTCTTCGCCCTGGTGGCGGCGGTGATCGCCGCCATCCCCGACTTCGCATTCCAGCTCCTCTTCGCCGCGGTGTCGATCTGGTTGGGGGCACGATGGATCCGCCGGTTCCTCGACTCCCGGCGCACCCCGGCCGGCCTCGCCCGCCTCACCGACGACGACTACTTCCGGATGGGCCTCGCCGGCGTCCTCGGCCTCGCCGGCGCCGCCGTGTTCGTGGCGATCCCCCAGATCACGTCGCTCATCACCGACGTCGCCCACTTCGTCTTCGCGTTCTTGGACCAGAAGTTCGATTTCCTCCGTACCGGCGTGCCGCTGCGGCTGGGACGCCCCGAAGTGGTGGTGCCGGGCCGCTTCCCCCAGATCGGCGACACCGGCATGACCATGACCCCGAACTTCTTCGGGCTGTGGGTGGGGGTGACCTTGTACACGGCGGCGTTCATCGCCGAGATCGTCCGTGGCGGCATCCTGGCGGTTCCGAAGGGTCAAACCGAGGCCGGGATGGCCTTGGGGCTGAAACGCAGCCAGGTGCTGCGGATGATCATCCTCCCCCAGGCGTTCCGGATCATCCTCCCGCCGATGGGTAACCAGTACCTGAACCTGGCGAAGAACACCTCCCTCGGGATCGCCATCGCCTACGCCGAGCTCGTCCAGGTCGGCCAGACGCTCTTCAACCAGACCGGTGACACCATCCAGGTGTTCCTGATCTGGATGGCGTTCTACCTCACCGTCAGCCTGGTGCTGTCCAGCATCGTCAACTGGTACAACCGCCGTGTGAAGTTGGTGGAGCGATGACCGTCTACGTCGCACCCGAGCTCAAACCCCCCGAACCGCCCCCGGAGGCCCGCCAGCTCGGAGCCTGGGTGTGGCTGCGCAAGAACCTGTTCAACACCTGGTACAACGGCGTGCTCACCGTGGTCCTGGCGGTGGGCATCGTCTGGGGTGCCCGGGGTGCGTTCGCCTTCCTGCTCTCCCCCGACCGTCTGTGGGGGGTGATCCCTCCGAACGCCACCAACTACGCGGTCGACGTCTACCCCCGACCCGAGCTGACCCGCATCTGGGTGACGCTGGCCGTCGTCATGGTGCTGGTGGGGCTCAGCTCCGCCACCTGGCGGCCGACGGGGAAGACCTCCTGGGGCACCATCCTGGCGGTGGTCCGGGCGACGGGGGTCGCCGCCTTCGCGGTAGGGCTGTTGGTGCCGCCCACCTTCGTCGGGCGGAACCCCCTCCTCGTCGGTGGCGCCGTCCTCGTCCTCCTCGGCGCAGTGGGGATACGGGCCGCCGGACCGGCCGCCCGGGAAGAGCGTCTGCCGATGCTCGGTGTCCTGGCCGGGGTACTGGTCCTCGCCCTCGTCGTGATCTGGCTGCTCCCGGTGGCCAAAACGACGAAGGTTCCGTGGACCATCGAGGTGCTGGTGCTCGCCGCCGCCCATCTCGTCGGCCGGCCACTGGTGCGGGCGGTCGGCGAGAAGACCCTGAAGGTGGTGCTCTCGTTCCTCTGGGTGCTTTCGCTTCCGGTCATCTACCTCCACCTGGAACGCAAACCCGTCATCCCCTGGGAGGTCGTCGTCTCGTGGCTGCCCTGGGTGCTGCCGGTCCTGGTCGTCGGCTACCTGGCGATCCTGTACGCGAGCCGGGCGGGCCGAGAACGGGCGGCGGCGCTCAACGCCCTGTTGGTGGTGGCGGCGCTGGCGGTGTGGTTCGTGCCGTCCCCGATGGTCGTCCGCCTGCTGATGCTGGTCCTCGTCGGTTTCACCCTGGCGGCTCCCACCTTCGCCTCCAGCGGCAACGGCCGTCGGAACTTCATGGTGGGATGGTCGGGGGCGACGTTCTTCCTCGTCTACTTCGTCACCCTGGCGGTGGCCGAGACGGGGCTCGAGACCCAGGGCGACTTCCTCGGCGGCCTCAACCTCACCTTCCTCCTCGCCCTGGGCGGGATGCTGCTGTCCTTCCCGATCGGGATCATGATGGCCCTCGGCAGGACGTCGACGATGCCGATCTTCCGACTGCTCTCCACCGGCTACATCGAGATCGTCCGTGGGGTGCCCCTCATCACCGTGCTGTTCTTCGCCGACAAGGTGGTGCCCCGGTTCCTGCCTCCCGGTCTCGACTTCGACGGGGTCGTGAAGGCCATCATCGCCATCGCCCTGTTCTCCGGCGCCTACCTGGCCGAGAACGTACGGGGTGGACTCCAGTCGATCCCGAAAGGGCAGTACGAGGCGGCGCGAGCCTTGGGGATGACGACGGCGCAGATGACGATGCTCATCACCCTGCCGCAGGCGCTCCGAGCCGTCATCCCTGCGATCGTCGGTCAGGTCATCTCCCTGTTCAAAGACACCTCCCTGGTGGCGATCATCGGACTCGCCGACTTCTTCCGGGTGGCCCGGGACATCGTCCCCAATCAGCCGGCGTCGCTGGGAAGCCAGATCGAGAACCTGGTGATGGCAGCGGTGGTGTACTGGATCTTCACCTTCAGCTTCAGTCGGGCGAGTCTCCGTCTGGAGCGCAAACTCGGCGTGGGCACGCGGTAGGAGGACCTGATGGCGGACAACGGCAAACGGGACATCATCATCTGCGAAGACGTCAAGAAGTGGTTCGGGGACTTCCAGGCCCTCCGGGGGATCTCCACCCGCGTGTACGAACAGGAAGTGGTCGTCATCATCGGTCCCTCGGGTTCGGGCAAATCGACCTGGATCCGGTGCATCAACCGGCTCGAAGTACATCAGGAGGGGCGGATCATCGTCGACGGGATCGAGCTCACCTCCGACGTCCGGAACATCGAACAGATCCGCTCCGAAGTGGGGATGGTGTTCCAGCAGTTCAACCTCTTCCCCCACCTCACCGTGATGCAGAACATCACCCTCGCCCAGACGTGGGTGCGGAAACGGACCAAGGCCGAAGCCGAGGAGAAGGCCATGGCGCTGCTGGAACGGGTCGGGATCCCCGAACAGGCGCACAAGTTCCCCGGTCAGCTCTCCGGCGGCCAGCAGCAGCGGGTGGCGATCGCCCGGTCCCTGGCGATGGACCCGAAGATCATGCTCTTCGACGAGCCGACGTCGGCCCTCGACCCGGAGATGATCAAAGAGGTGCTCGACGTGATGAAAGAGCTCGCCCAGTCGGGGATGACGATGCTGGTGGTCACCCACGAGATGGGGTTCGCCCGGGAGGTGGCGGACCGGGTCATCTTCATGGACCAGGGCCAGATCGTCGAAGAGGGCACTCCCGAGCATTTCTTCACCAACCCCCAACACGACCGGACCAAGCTCTTCCTGAGCCAGATCCTCTGACGGGACACACCTGGCCGCGTCGGACGTGAGGTGGGTCCTAGGGCCCTCGTGAGGTGATGAGACCCAGGCCGCCGTCCCGGCGGTGACCTAGGGGGCGAACGGGGGAGACGACCGCCGACCCTCGGGCCACATCCGACCGGTCTGGGTGAGATGACGGGGGATCGGAGGGGACTACCCCTATCCTCGCGGCATCCCCATGACCGTCGGCCGCGCCGTGTTCATCGTCGTCACCGGGTCGGTGCTCGGGATGGCCGCGTTCTTCCTCGTCGGCCTCCCCGAGGTCCCGGCCACGGCGACGCCGGAGCCCGCCGTCCCCTCCACCACCTCGACCGTCACGTCGACGACGCCGACCACCATCCCCGAGGCCGTGGCGGTCCCCGAGCGATCGGAGCCTCCGGCGGCTGTGGCGAACGCGGTGGGCCAACCCTGGGGGACGGTGGCAGGGATCACCATGTTCCGAGGCAACCCCACCCGCACCTGGTACGGGACCGGACCCGTCCCCGCCGAGCCGGTGAAGCCGCTGTGGCGGTATCCGGACGCCCCGATGTGCTCCCGCTCCACCAGCGGAGGGGAGACACGCCTGTGGTGCGGAACCGGATGGACGGGACAGCCCGTCGTCTGGGAACGTCCCGACGGCGTCACCGAGGTGATCGTCGGCGCATACGACGGGGCGGTCCACTTCGTCGACGCCGAGACGGGAACCGAGCTTCGGCCCCCCTTCGTCACCGGGGACCTGGTGAAAGGGTCGGTGACCCTCGACCCGGACGGGTACCCCCTCATCTACTTCGGGTCCCGAGACAACCGCCTCCGGGTGGTCGCCCTCGACCGGGACGTACCCACCGAACTGTGGTCGCTGGACGCCGCAGCCGTCCCGGGGATGTGGAACGACGACTGGGACGCCAACCCGGTGATCGTCGACGGGCTCATGTTCGAAGGCGGGGAGAACGGCTGGTTCTTCGTCGTCGACCTGGCGCGAGGCTACGACGCCGACGGAAAGGTCACCGTCGACCCGCGGATCGTGTTCCAGATGCCCGCCTGGAACGACGATCTGGTCCGTCGGGTGGGGCGCAACGTGTCGATCGAGAACTCGGTGGCGGTGTTCGAAGACGTCGCCTTCTTCGCCAACTCGGGGGGACGGGTGCTGGGCCTCGACATCTCCCGTGTCCGGGAAGGGGTCGCCCCCGTCGTGCTCGACTTCTGGGTCGGCGACGACGTGGACGCCACCGTGGTGGTCGACGCCGACGGGATGCTGTACGTCGCGGTGGAGGAGGAGCGGAAGAACCGCCGGTCCCGGGAGATCGGCCAGCTCGTGAAACTCGACCCTTCCCGACCTTCCGACCCTTTCGTGTGGGGGGTCGCCATCCCCGGCGGCGCCGACGACGGTGGGGTGTGGGCCACACCGGCCCTCGGTGACGGCTTCCTGTACGTGCCCACCCAGCCCGGGGACCTCCTCGCCGTCGACACCGACACCGGTGAAGTGACCTGGAGGGGTCGGGTCGGATGGCATGCCTGGTCGTCCCCGGTGATCGTCGACGGCACGCTGCTCGTGGCGACCTGCAGCGGCGAGCTCCGTGCCTACTCCCTCGAAGACCCCGCGCGACCGCGCCTCCGCTGGGAGACCCAGGTGTCGGAGTCGTGTATCGAGTCGACGCCGGCGGTGTGGAGAGGACGGGTGTATGTGGGCGCGCGGGACGGGTTCCTGTACGGTTTGGCGGCGCCGTGACGGGCCGGTTCGGTTGATCCGGGGAGGTGATGGTGGCGGCGGTGGTGACGTTGGCGGTGCTCGGCGCCGGATACGGGCTGTTCCGTCCCCGCCTGCGCCGTTCGACACTGTGGAAGGCGACGGTCACCCCTCTGGCGTCGATCATCGGCTCCGGGTTCCTGGTGGTGGCACCGCTGCTGGCTGCAGCCGTCGGACGGTGGGCGCCGGTGGGGATGGCTGCGGTGGTCGCCGTCGGCTACGCGATGGGATGGGTCATGCGGTACGCCGTCGCCGCCGTCGAACCGGTCCTCGGCGACGATCCCCCGGCGGTGCTCGTCGACCTCGACCGGCTCTCCGAGATCGCCCTCGGTTTCGCCTACACGGTCTCGGTGGCGTTCTACCTTCGTCTTCTCGCCTCCTTCCTGCTGCGTCCCTTCGATGGGGACGCCGAACCTGCGGCACGGCTCGTCGCCACGGCGCTCATGTTGGGGATCGGCGTGGTGGGATGGCGTCGGGGGTTCGAAGGGATGGAGGCGGTCGAAGAGGCGGCCGTCGACATCAAGCTGTCGATCATCGCCGGGCTGATCACCGGGCTGGTGGTGTTCGACGTCGTCGGTCCCGGCGGGGTGGGGGGTTCCTCCTCGGCTTCCCCGGCGGCGGACCCGTGGTCGACGGTTCGGACCCTGGCGGGGATGGTGATCGTGGTGCAGGGGTTCGAGACCTCTCGGTATCTGGGCAGCGAGTTCGACGCAGCGGTCCGGGTGAAGACGATGCGGCTCGCCCAGTGGATCTCGGGTGGGATCTACCTCGTGTTCGTGTCGGCCATGGTCCCGCTCTTCGGGACCTTCCCCCCACAGGTGTCGGACACCGCCATCATCGACGCGGCCGTCACCGTCACGCCGATCCTCGGACCGCTGGTCCTCGTCGCGGCGGTGGCCAGCCAGCTCTCGGCGGCGGTGGCCGACACCGCCGGTGGAGGCGCCATGCTGGTCGAAGGGCGGCGGCGATCCCGCCAGGCCCGGGCAGGGTATGCGGCGGTGCTGGCGGGAGCGGCGGCGATCGTGTGGATCTCCAACGTGTTCGAGATCGTCGCGTTCGCCTCCCGGGCCTTCGCGGTCTACTACCTGCTGCAGACGTTGTCGGCGATCCTGGTGGCTTTCCGCACCGGCGTGGCCGTCCGGAAACTGGCAGGGTTCGGGGCGGTGGCAGCGGTGATGGCCTTCGTGGTGTTGTTCGGGCTCCCGGTCGGCTGACTCAGAGGTCGTCCCAGAGGTCCCCTTCGGCCAAGTCGATCACCGTCCACGCCATGGCCACCGCCCCGTCTTCGATCGCCTTGTCCCCGGCGGGGGTCACCGTGTGGGAGGCGAATTCGGGTTGGTGGTTCACTGCCGGCATCGAGTTGATCGACAGCATCGGATGGATGGTGGGGACCAACTTGGAGACGTTCCCCATGTCGGTCGAGCCGGTCTGGCTGGGGGGAAGGTCGTCACCGCGGAGCATGAGCCGTCCGAGCCGTCCGGCGTTCTTCTGGAACAGCTCCACCATGAGCTCGTTGGAGATCAGCTCCTCGTAGGTGTGGCCGACGTGGTCGACGTGGTGGCTGCATCCGGTGGCGGTGGCGGCGGCTTCGAAGCAGGCGAGGACCTTCGTCATCAGCTCGTCGAGGCGCTGACGGGATTCGGCCCGCACGTACCACGACGATCGGGTGTAGGCGGGGATGATGTTGGGGGCGTCGCCTCCGTGGGTGATGATCCCGTGGATCTTGTCGGTCGGGTAGAGGGCTTGGCGGAGGGTGGCGATGTTCACGTAGGCCTGGACGAAGGCGTCGAGGGCGTTGACGCCGAGCTGAGGGTAGGCGGAGGCGTGGGCTTCTTTGCCGTGGAACTCGACGTCGATGTGGGCGACGGCGATCACGTTCGGGTCGACGACGTCGAGGGGGGCGGGGTGGATCATCATCGCGGCGGTGGCGTCGTTGAACGCCCCGGCTTCGATGAGGTCCACCTTGCCGCCGTAGTGCTCTTCGGCGGGGGTGCCGAGGACGGTGAGGCGGAAGCCGAGCTCGTCGGTGAGGGGAGCGAGGGCGTAGCCCGCCCCCAGGGCGGCGGTGGCGATGATGTTGTGCCCGCAGGCATGGCCGATCTTCGGGAGGGCGTCGTATTCGGCGCAGATCACCACGTGGGGGCCGTCGGTGCCGACCCGGGCGGCGAAGGCGGTGTCGAGCCCGTAGGCGGGGTATTCCACCTCGAACCCGGCGTCTCGGAGGAACTGGACGAGCCGTGCCGAGCTCTCTTTCTCCTGGTAGGCGGTCTCGGGATGGTCGTACATCCAGTGGGACAGTTCCCGGAGGGTGTCGAACACTTCGGCGACACGTGCCCGGGTGAGCTCTTTGCGGTCCATCGGCCCTCCTCGGTGTGGTCCGATCCTAGGAAGGTGGGCGCCGGTGTCGTCGGTGTCTAGCCTGGATTCGATGCGACGTCTCGCCCTCGTGGTGGCTGCCGGTCTGGTCGCCGGCGCCTGTGGCGCTCCGGAAGGCGCGACCACCACCGTGTCGCCTCCCCAGGTGACGTCCACCACCACGACGGTGGCGACGACCGTCGTCACGTTCCCGCCCGAATGCCCGCCCGTCCCCTATCGGGTGGGGGTGCTGCCGTCCCGGGTGACCCAGGCGCCGGTGGAACCGTCGGCGGTGGCCCTCGACGAGTTCACGTCGATCCCCGGGACGAGTTCGCTCATCTGGGTGGATGCCGACGGCGACCCCGCGGTCGGGCTGGTCCGAGGCACGCTGCCGCCGCGGGAGTACCCCGGCCCGAAGGGTGAGGTGGAGGTCGCCGGGGTGCGGGGAGTCGCCGGGCAGTTCGAAGACGGCACCTGGGTGGTGGCCTGGTTCGAAGAGCCCGGCGACCGGTGCGACCTGTACACGATGGTCTTCTACCAGCCGGTGACGCCCGACGAGGTCCGCGCCACCGTCGCCTCGATCAGCCGCCGAGGATGAGGAGACTCCGCCCCGGTCACTGGTCGGTGGTCGGCCTCATCATCCCCTGATCGGTCTTCTTGCCTTCGTCGTGGGTCATGGCCGTCCCGTGGCGTTCGGACAAGATCTCCCCGATCGCCGCCACGCTGCCGAGGACCCCGGACGTGTCGAGGGGCAGGAAGATCTTGGTGGCCCGCCCGTCGGCGATCCCCTGGAGGGCCTCCAGGTAGCGGATGGCGATGAGGTCGGGGGTGGGGTCGCCGGCGTGGATCGCCGAGAACACCCGTTCGATGGCTCTCGCCTCACCTTCCGCCACCGTTTCTTTCTGGAACCGCTCGGCTTCGGCGACCTGTTTGATGGCTTCGGCCTGGCCTTGGGCTTCCAGGATGCGCGACTCCCGGATTCCTTCGGCTTTCAGGATGCGGGCTCGCTTGTCACCTTCGGCTTCGGTGACGAGGGCGCGCCGGTCGCGTTCCGCCTTCATCTGGCGGTGCATGGCTTCGGTGACGTCGGCGGGGGGTTCGATCCGCTGGATCTCCACCCGCACGACCCGAGTGCCCCACTTGTCGGTGGCGTCGTCGAGGATCTCCCGCAGCTTGGCGTTGATGATCTCTCGGGAGGTGAGCGCCGAGTCGAGGTCGAGGTCGCCGACGACGTTCCGTAGGTTCGTCTGGGCGAGTTTGGTGACGGCCACGATGAAGTTCTGGACGTTGTATTTCAGCTTGACCGGGTCGGTGGCCTCGAAATAGATCACGGCGTCGACGGTGACCACCACGTTGTCTTTGGTGATGACCTCTTGGGGCGGGACGTCCACGACCTGTTCCCGCATGTCCACCTTGATGAGGCGTTTCACGAAGGGCATCACCCACCGCAGGCCCGAATCCACGGTGCGTTGGTAGCGTCCGAGGAACTCGATGAGCCCTTTCTCGTAGGGCCGCACCACCCGGAACCCGCTGGCGGCGATCACGATCAGCACCACCGCCAACACCGCGAACAACAACACGATCTGTTCCATCACCTTCTCCTTGGCTCGTCTCGGTTCGTCTCGTGTGCTCTCGTTCCCGTCAGCCGTCGTCGATGGGGGTCACGACCAGTCGGGTCCCCCGCACCTCCACCACCCGGACCTTCGTGCCTCGGGGGATCGGGTCCGCTTCGGTGACGGCTCGCCATTGTTCGTTGTCGATCCTCACCATGCCCCCGTCGATGGGGTCGATGTCCTGGAGGACCACCCCGGTGGCGCCTTTCCACCGGTTGGCGCCGACCGCCGGTTGGTCGGCGGTGTCCTGGTGGCGGATGAACCGCTGGAGGTAGACGAGGGAGGCCAGGGACACCCCGAAGAAGACCAGCCATTGGGCCAGCACCGACACGCCGATCCAGGCCAGCACCGCGGCGGCGGCCGCCCCGATGGCGAAGGGGAGGAGGAAGAATCCCGCAGTGAAGATCTCCCCGATCCCCATGAAGATGGCGAATGCGGTCCACAACCAGCGCCAGATCTCGTTGTCCATGTCGGATCCTCCTCCCTGGCCTCCGGCGACTCCGGCGGCGACGACCAGGGCGACCGCCCCGACCGTGTAGGCACCCAGCTCTCGCCGCCATCGGCGCCGGGCTCGTCGTTCTCCTCTGACGATCTCGTCCCAGCGGCCTGGTGGCTGGGCGGTCCGGTACTCGGCCGCCCACGCTTCGGCGAAACTGGCGACGTCACCGCCGAGGACTGCTTCGACGCTGCGGCCGTCGGCGGCGGCTTCGGCGAGATGCTGTTCCAGTTCCAGACGCATCTCGGAGACGGCCTGGCGGGGGACACCCGTTTTCGACCAGTAGCGCTCGCAGTCGGCGACCACCCGGGTGATGTCCCACCGATCAACCATCCTCTTCTCCCTCCAGCACTCGCTCGACGCCGGCGACGAGGCGTCGCCAGTCTCGTACCCACTCTCCGAGGGCTGCTCGTCCCGGTTCTGCGATCCGGTAGTACTTCCGGGCCGGACCTTCCGGTGATGCCACCAGATATCCTTCGATCAGCCCCTGTTTCTGCAGGCGGGACAGCAGCGGGTAGATGGTTCCTTCCGAGACCAGGTCGAGGCCCCGTCGCGACAGCTTACGGACCATCTCGTAGCCGTAGCTGGGTTCCTCGGCGATGATCGCCAGGAGGCACATGTCCAGCACCCCTTTCAGCAGCTGTGAGGTCCGGTCGGGCCCGCTGCCGGTAGCTACCATATTTCGCATGGTAGCCGGTGCACCCAGCTAGTCAACAGTGCAAGATTGCGGGCGATGCCAGAGGTCCGCGGTTCGGTGCCGTTCCCGGCATCTCGGGTTCGGCAGGCCACCGGAACGTGGGGTGTCGGGATCGGTCGGCCGAAAGGTTCGCCGCGTCTCTCACGTTGACACCGGGCGTGGCGTCGGCATGGCGCTGTATGTTTCGAGGGCGTGGAGAAGTATCCGTCGCTCAAATGGGGGAAGCTGCGCAGGATTCTGGAACGGGAACCGCTGCTATACGAGATCGTTCGCCAAAGAGGCTCGCATGTGAAGCTCGTGTCGCGAAATGGCTACCCAGATCTGTTTCTGGCGTTCCACGAAGGGGTGGAGATACCCCCTGGTCTCGTCAAGAAGATCCTTACCCGAGATGTGGGCTTGTCCGATGAAGAAGCGAGGGCACTACTGTGACAGCAGAGAGAGGAGTCCAGATGCGTGTCACGATTCTGGTGCACCTGGAGGACGGTGTGTGGTGGGCCGAGTCACCGCAGGTTCCTGGCTTTTCGGCGTGCCAGCCGTCACTGCGGGATGTTGAAGCAGCAGCCAAGCTTGCCATTCGCGAGATCCTGGAAGAGTTGGGGACCGAGGAACCGATCGCGTTCGAGACCCGGCTCGTAGCGTCGCAGCCGACCACCGCAGCAGACCTCGTGGATCCCCTGAAGGTGACAACGAAGGTAGCGTGACTTGGAACTCGCCGTCGCCACCCTATGTGACTACGCCAGTGTTCGAGAGGGGCTGATCTTCGTTCACGCCGGCGGTGTCACTCGACTGTGGCGAGACGAGTATCCGGCGAAGATGGGAGTTCATCTGGCTCTCGTCTTTCAGCTCCACCGAATGGAGCTGGGTCGCCCTCATGAAGTAGATGTCCGGATCATGGGCCAGGACGCTGAAGTGGCGCATGTCAAGATCGGCTTCCAGGCCGACATGCCTGCGGATCTCAATATCGCTGAGACGGTTCAGCTCCCTGCCCCAGTGGACCTCTCTGGAGTCGAGATCCCCCAGCAGGGGCCGTATTCCGTCGAGATCGCGGTCGACGGAACCCATTTGCGCAGTCTGACCTTCCGGGCGTCCCCACGAACGCCGGCACGTTGAAGCTGCCGGCTGTCGCATCCACGCTGGTGCCCGATGACTGACGGACGTGTGGGTCTGCTGATGTGTGACCACGTCGACGTCGAGGCGAGGGACGTGGCCGGCGACTACCCGGAGATGTTCTCGGACCTGTTGGCCGACCAGGCTGTGGACCTGGTCGGCTACGACGTCGTCGCCGGAGAGCTGCCGGCGGACCCGTCCGAATGCGACGGCTGGATCACCACCGGGTCGCGGGCGTCGGTGTACGACGGCGAGCCCTGGATCGCCGACCTGTCCGGTTTCGTCCGCCGCGTCCACGAGGCCGAGGTGCCCTTCGTCGGGATCTGTTTCGGTCACCAGCTCATCGCCCAGGCGCTCGGGGGTGAGGTGGCCCGGGCGCCCGGGGGCTGGGGTGTCGGCGCCAGGGTCGCCGTCGTGTCCTCGGCGGAGCCGTGGATGCAGCCGCCGGCCCGGCGGTTCCGCGTGCTGTATTCGCACCAGGATCAGGTGGTGGCCCTCCCGCCGGGAGGTCGGGTCCTCGCCGCCGCACCCCATGCGCCGGTGGCGATGATGGCGGTGGGCGACCACCTGCTGGGGATCCAGGGTCACCCCGAGTTCCCCGCCGGCTACCTGCGGGTGCTCCTGGAGCGACGGCGGGGTGCCACCATCCCCGGCGACGTGGTCGACGATGCCCTCGGCACCCTCGAACTCCCCCTCCACCGACAGGTCGTGGCGGAGTGGATCGCCAGGTTCTTCTCTCCCGCCGCCGGTGGTCTCGGGGCGGCGAGAGGCTGACCGTCCCCCCGAAATGGGTCCATCGATCCATGGTCGCGGATCCCGTTCCGGGTACCCTGAAGACATGGCGGGGCGACCATTTCTGGCAACCATCGATCAGCACATCGCCGCCGGTCATGTGTCGGTGAAGGTCACCCTCGGTGTGGGTGACGAGATCTACGTGGGGATCGCCGACGGCCCCGAGGATTCCCAGCATCGGGCCCGTCTGGTCGGGGAGGCCACCCTGCGTGCAGTGGAGGAGGCGGTGGGTGGAGCCACCACGTTCTACCTGAGCGCCGTCGCGACCACCGACCTGGGCCCTGTGAAGGTGGCCCTCGCCCAGGTGCGGGACGACGGGTGGAGCGACTACCTCGTCGGCTCGGCCCTCGTCCGAGAGGCGGACCCGAGCACGGCGACGGCCAAGGCCGTCCTCGACGCCCTCAACCGGCGGATCACCCACCGCGGGAACCCGGCCGCCAACTGAGCGCTCCGGCGCCTAGATTCCTGAAGGAAGACCTGGGGACAGGAATATCTCCACGCTTCCCAAACTTGATATGATCAGACTCAAGTTTCATTACTCTCACGGAGGGGGTGTACCCGCATGGATTTCAACAAGCTGACCACCAAGAGCCAGCAGGCGCTCATCGAATCGAAGACCCAGGCCCAGACCCGCAACCACGCCCAGATCCTTCCCGCCCATCTCATGGCGGCGATCCTGGGCCAGCCCGAAGGCCTCACCTACCCGTTGCTCGACGCCCTCGGGGTGCAGCCTGCGCAGCTCCGGAAGCGACTCGAAGAGATCCTCGACGGCCTCCCCAAGGTCTACGGCGGGGAGGAACCGGGGATGAGCCGGGAGTTGTCTCGGGTCCTCGAAGCCGCCGACCGGTTCCGGGAGGACTTCAAAGACGACTACCTGTCGGTCGAACACCTCGTCCTCGCCCTCACCGAATCCGAAGATCCCGTAGGTGAGGTCCTGCGGTCTCTGGGCGTCACCAAAGGTGCCACCCTCGAAGCGTTGATGCGGCTGCGGGGCAACCAGCGGGTCACCTCCCCGGATCCCGAAGCCACCTTCCAGGCCCTCGAACAGTACGGGCGTGACCTCACCGAAGCGGCCCGGCAAGGCAAGCTCGACCCGGTGATCGGCCGGGACGACGAGATCCGCCGGGTCATCCAGGTGCTGTCGCGACGCACCAAGAACAACCCGGTGCTCATCGGCGAACCCGGAGTCGGGAAGACCGCCATCGTCGAAGGTCTGGCCCGCCGCATCGCCGACGGGGACGTGCCGGAAGGTCTGAAGGACAAGCGGATCGTCGCCCTCGACATGGGCGCGCTCATCGCCGGCGCCAAGTATCGCGGTGAGTTCGAGGAGCGGCTCAAGGCCGTCTTGAACGAGATCAAGGCGTCGGAAGGCCAGATCATCACCTTCATCGACGAGATGCACACCATCGTCGGTGCCGGCGCGGCGGAAGGGGCGATGGACGCCTCCAACATGCTGAAGCCGATGCTGGCCCGAGGCGAGCTGCGGATGATCGGTGCCACCACCCTCGACGAATACCGCAAACACGTCGAGAAGGACCCGGCGCTGGAGCGGCGGTTCGCTCCGATCTTCGTCGAGCCGCCGTCGGTGGAGGACACCATCGGCATCCTCCGGGGTCTGAAGGAACGCTACGAGGTGCATCACGGGGTGCGGATCGCCGACTCGGCGATCGTCGCCGCCGCCGTCCTCTCCGACCGGTACATCACCGGGCGGTTCCTGCCGGACAAGGCGATCGACCTCATCGACGAGGCCGCCAGCCGCCTGCGGATCGAGATCGACTCGATGCCAGAGGAGATCGACGAGCTGACCCGCCGCAAGATCCAGTTGGAGATCGAACGGGAAGCCTTGAAGAAGGAGACCGACGAGGCCTCGAAGGAGCGGCTCGAAACCCTCGAACGGGAACTGGCCGACCTCGAAGAAGAGATCTCCTCGCTCACCGCCCGGTGGGAGTTGGAGAAACAGGCCATCACCGCGATCCGGGAGACGAAACAGAAGATCGAAGAGGTTCGGGCCGAAGCCGAGAAGGCCGAACGGGAGGGCGACCTCCAGCGGGCAGCCGAACTCCGGTACGGGACGCTGGTCCAGCTCGAACAGGAGCTGGCCGCACGTCAGGAAGAACTCGACAAGCTCCACGCCGAAGGGCGGATGCTCTCCGAAGAGGTGACCGACCAGGACGTCGCCGAGGTCGTGTCCCGCTGGACCGGCATCCCCGTCTCGAAGCTGATGCAGGGTGAGGTGGAGAAGCTGCTGCACCTCGAAGAGCACCTCCATCAGCGGGTGGTCGGCCAGGACCGGGCGGTCGAGGCGGTGGCCAGTGCGGTCCGCCGCAGCCGGGCCGGGCTGTCGGACCCGAACCGGCCGATCGGATCGTTCATCTTCCTCGGCCCCACCGGGGTAGGGAAGACCGAGCTGGCCCGGGCGCTGGCCGAGTTCCTCTTCGACGACGAGCGGGCGATGGTGCGGATCGACATGTCCGAGTACATGGAGAAGCACACCGTGTCCCGCCTGATCGGGGCACCTCCCGGCTACGTCGGGTACGAGGAGGGCGGTCAGCTCACCGAGGCGGTCCGGCGTCGTCCCTATTCGGTGATCCTGCTGGATGAGGTGGAGAAGGCCCACCACGACGTGTTCAACGTGCTGCTGCAGGTCCTCGACGACGGACGGCTGACCGACGGCCAAGGCCGGACGGTGGATTTCACCAACACCGTGCTGATCATGACCTCCAACCTCGGTTCGGAGTTCATCCAGCCCGACCTGCCCGACGAAGTCGTCGAAGAGCGGGTGATGAACGCGGTGCGGGCCCATTTCCGACCCGAGTTCCTCAACCGGGTGGACGACATCATCGTCTTCCGCCGGCTCACCCCCGAGGAGCTGCGCCAGATCGTCGAGATCCAGCTCGGCCGGCTGCGCCGGCGTCTGGAGGAGCGGCGCCTCAGCTTGGAGGTGACCACCGCGGCGATGGACCTCCTCGCCGAGTGGGGCTACGACCCGGTGTACGGGGCGCGGCCGTTGAAGCGAGTCATCCAGAAGAAGCTGGAGGATCCGCTGGCGGAGATGCTGCTGGCCGGCACCTTCGGCGAAGGCGACACCGTCCACGTCGACGCCAAAGACGGCGAGCTCGTCTTCAGCTGATCCCAGCCGGCCCAGGGCCCGTGCGCGCCGCCATGGTGGCCGCGGGCCCAGGGTCGGCGAACCGTCGGGCGGACCGTGGGCCCGAGATGCCCTCAGGCGACGCTACGAACCCTGGGTTGGTGGTTCGTCGGTGAGGAGCCGGGTGCGGGCGAGGGACCGGCGGAGGGCATAGTCCACCACCTGGCGGGCGAGGGCGACGAGCCGTTCGTACCGGTCGTCGGGGCCTTCGTCGCCGTCGTCCGACAGATGAGTCTCGAAGAGGCGTCGGAACCTGGCGGCGATCTGGTCGGTGAGTTCGAGGAGCGTGTCGAGTTCGGCGAGTACTGCGTCGGGTGGGATCCCCATCCGGATGACGGCGGCGCCCAACTCCAGGGCGCGGCGGTTCACCTGGACGCTTCCGTCGTCGGCGATCTGGACGAGTCCGAGCTCGGCTGCTTTTCGGAACAGCTCCGGGTCGAAGGCGACGTCCGGTCCGAAGATCTCCGCGGTCAACGTGGACGGGTCGACGGGTTCGAGCCGCACCGCTTCGGCGAGCTCTGGGTGGGAGATGACGTCGGCGAGGTCCAGTCCGGATTCGAGGGCTCGAAACAGATGACCGATCGCCGCCAGGGAGTATCCGTGGGATTTGAGGCGGGTGATCTGGCGGAGCCGTTGGACGTGTTCCGGGCCGTAGACGGTGCGCCGGCCCCTGCGGTCGGGTGGCGGCAACAACCGTCGGGTCTGGTACATCCGAACGGTGGAGGAGGGCAGGCCGAACAGGGCGGCCAGCTCCTCGATCGTGTATTCCTCCTCGGCGCCCACGACCGACATGCAACTCAGGCGCGTGTCGAGTTGCAACCTGAGTTCTGTGCGTTATGATTCTGCGAGTAAAGATTCGCAGAGTGATAGCTAGCGTACTGCGGGTCCGACGGTCACGAGGGGAGGGAGTATGCGAAACCGGTTCCATCGGCTGGTCGTTTCCACCGTTCTCGTCCTGTTAGGTGCGGGAGTTGCCTCTGGTGCCGATTCGGCTCCGGCACTCACGCCAACCGCCACAGGATGGAGCGTCACCGGGTTCGAGGTTGGTCCGAGTCGTGGGGCTTTCGGACGTTTCGAGACAGCTCCCGGGCGCAGATCGAGAGTCGATCTGGCAGCGGGGGAGAGGCGATACCTCCTAGATGACACGGGTCGACCACTCGGTCTGCTGAGCGGTCCGACTCCGAGCCTTCGGATCGATGGGGGAGGAGGGTCGTACCGGGGGGTGCAGCCTGTCTCCTTTCTCCTCGATTGGGAGAGGAGTGAGTTGATCGTGAGCTGGAGAGCCGTGGAAGGTGCCCGAACCTACGAGGTGTTCGTCAACGATCGTTGGGTCGAATCGACGTCGGCGACGAGTACTCGTTTCCCCCTGGCCGAGCTCGCTGTGGACGATCTCGTGAACATCGAAGCAACGGACGACGACGCCCCCACTCCGTTGGAGCGGGTGATCGGCACGATGACCTTTGTCATCTCGGAGTTCGCACTGGGTACGGCACCTCCGCCGTTGCCCCCCGTAGGCCCCGTACCTCGAGGAGGCTCGCTCGAGGGGGCTGCCGGGACTCGGCCGGTCGGCACGGCGGCGGCGCCGAACGACACTCATTTCCGGTTCAAGACGTTCATCCCCGAGCAGTACGTCTCGGCACCGGCCATCTGCAACGGTGGCGGAGGTTTCACGAACGATCGGTTCTTCGGTGGTGACAACCGGTCGTGGAGTGCGACCTCGACGAAGTATCGGACACTCGCCGACGTGGACCTGTATTGGGTAAGCGCTGACACGACGAGCCGGTATGTGGGAATGTCGCGTCTCTATCGGAGAAACGGCAACGGCACCTACACCCTGTTGGGGCGGAAGACGGCGTCTCAGACCGGGATCACCTTCTACGGTCCCAACACCTACCAGGGAAGCCGGAAGAACTTCATCGTGTACCACAGTGTGGGTAATCCCTTCTGTCCGCCAGGGATCGGCGTGATCGACTACAACGTCAGCGTGGTGGTCGATCGTATCGCCGGATACAACGGGTTCCAGGCCTGGGGCGCCCACGACCGGGCACCCAACTACGAGTTCTACTACCGGGACAACACCATCGGATGGCGACGCTTCCGGGCGTGGAACCACGGCAGCTTCATCTGCCTGTCCGCCTGCACGCAGACCAGCTTTTCGGTCGTCCGGTGATCGTGCGTTCGTCTCCCAGGATGTGGACGCAGTGCGCAGGCAGATGGGTTCTTCGCTGGCTCCCACGTGCGTGTCGTGGGTTCTGATCGATCTACTCCGCCGAAGGTCGTCCGGCATCCGGTCCGGTCACTGGTGGCCGTGCTGGCTGCCTGGGTGCTGGCGGTCTACGCCAGCTTGGCTCTGGTCGGCCCGTTCCTGACCGCCATCGTCCTAGGTCTCGTGGCGTTGGCAGTGAGTTGGGCGGCAGTGTTCCTGGCGTGGAAGTGGATGGGGCGGGGGATCCTCCGTTGGGTGGTGGCGGTGGTCGCCGGGTGGCTGACCTTCCAGGTATCGGCCTGGTCGATCTTCCACTTCTTCTGACGCAGACCACCCCCTTTTCGGGGCCCTGCCAGGACGATGCTGAGGACCCTGGGTCGTGGGTGTCGTAGGGCGACGCCGAGGACCCTGGGTCCTGGTGGTGCCAGGACGATGCTGAGGACCCTGGGTCCCTGGTGTTGTACAGCGACGCTGAGGACCCTGGGTCGCGCGCGGGTGGCGGTCACGGGGTCCAGTCCGCGAAGGCGTCCACCATTGCCCGCTTGTCGGGGCCGAGGGGGTACAGCACCGGGGAGGTGCAACCCCGGTCGACGTATTCGGCCACCTTCTCCCGGCACTCGTCGGGGGTGCCGGAGGCGGTGATGAGCTGGACGACGTCGTCGGGCACCAGCTTCGCCGCCTCGGCCACCTGCTCCCGGGTGGCGGGCCACGTCAACACCCGGCCGATGTCCTCCAGCAGCTCTTCGGGCACCCCCGACGCCTTCATGATGTGGGGCTGCTGACCCAGGTATTGGGTGACCAGCATCCGGGCCGAATCCAGCGCCCGGTCCCGGTCGTCGTCGAGGGAACAGACGATGAGCTGGGGCCGGTCCAGGTCGTCGACACTTCGGCCAGCCCGGGCGGCGCCGATGCCCAGATGCTCCATCGCCCGGTCGTTGTAGTCGGGCGACACCAGATAGTTCAACAACACCCCGTCGGCGATCTCCCCGGCCAGCTCCATCATCTTCATCCCCGTCGCCCCCAGGTAGATCGGTATCTCCTTGGGGCGCCGCTCCTGATGGACGTAGTCGAGGGACACGCCGTCGAGGTGCACGAACTCGCCGTCGTAGGACACCGTCTGCCCGGCAAGCAACGATCGCACCGCTTCGATCGTCTCCCGCATCGCCTGCAACGGACGGCGGCGGACGATCCCCACCTTCCGGGCCAAAGGATCCCACCAGGCTCCGAGACCGAGGAGGATCCGCCCCGGCGCCAGGTCGTCGAGGGTGGAGAACGTGGCTGCCAGCAGCGCCACGTTCCGGGTCCAGTTGTTGACCACTCCCGACCCGACCCGGATCCGGTCGGTCACTGCCGCGATCGCCGCCATCGGCACCGTCGCCTCCCGGACCAGGCGCGACTCGGCCTGCCATACGGCGGCGAACCCCCGCTCCTCGGCGTAGCGGGCCAGCTCCATGCCGTCCCGGATCGCCAGGTCGTCCTGCAGGTAGAGGGCCAGCGGAACCGACATCGGCCTGAAACCTACCGGGTTCCGACCCGAGACGCACCCGTCTGGCAGAATCAGGCGACGTGGACCACGAACATCGACCGGGCTGTCTCTGTCTCCCCGGACCCGGAGACCATCTCGCCCCAGAGGCCGTAGACGCCCTCGGCGACGCCTGTGAGCGGGGACTCGCCCTGTGGCGGACGATCGGCGACCGCCTGACCGAGGCACTGGCCGAGCAGTCCGAGTGATCCCGAGGATCTTCGTCTACGGCACCCTCCGGCCGGCCGGTCCCTCCCACGGCCAGGTCCTCGGACCGTACGTCACCTCCCATCGCCGTGCCGTCCTCTTCGACCATGCCCTCTACGCCGTCGGTCTTCCCTACCCGGCGGCGGTGCCCCGGTCCGGATGCCGGGTGGTGGGTGACGTCGTCGAACTCGACCCGAGCCGCATCCCCGAAGCCCTGGAGGTGGTCGACTTCTTCGAAGGCGACGGCTACCGGCGCGGCGTGGTGACGGTCTGGACCGCCGACGGGGAGGTCGACGCCTGGGTGTACCTCGCCGCCGAACCGGAGACCCTCCCGGAGACGGCGCTCGTGCCGTCGGGCGACTGGCTGCAGGTGCGCTGAGGGCGAGCCTGCGATACTGCGGTCCATGGTGCGCCCCGACCGCCGCGGTTTCGAGACCCTCAGCATCCACGCCGGATCCCGGCCCGACCCCGAGACCGGAGCCGTCGTCCCCCCCATCTACAAGACGGCCTCCTTCGTGTTCGAAGACACCGCCCACGCCGCCGCCCTCTTCAACCTGGAACGACCCGGGCACATCTACTCCCGGATCTCCAACCCGACCGTCGCCGTGTTCGAAGAACGGATGGCGGCGCTGGAAGGCGGGGTCGGGGCGGTCGCCACCGCGTCGGGACAGGCAGCTCTGCATCTCGCCGTCGCCACCCTCATGGGCCAGGGAGGCCACATCGTCACCTCGTCGGCCCTCTACGGCGGCACCACCAACCTCTTCGTCCACACCCTGCCCCGGTTCGGGATCGAGGCCACCTTCGTCGACCCGTCCGACATCGACGCCTTCCGGCGGGCGATCCGGCCCGAAACCCGGATGGTGTACGGGGAGACGATCGGCAACCCGACGATGGGTGTCCTCGACCTGCCCGCCGTCGCCGCCGTCGCCCACGAAGCCGGGGTGCCGTTCGTGGTCGACAACACCTTCTCCACCCCCTACCTGTGCCGCCCCTTCGAATGGGGCGCCGACATCGTCCTCCATTCCGCCACCAAGTACATCTGCGGGCATGGCACCGTCATCGGCGGGGTGTTGGTGGACGGCGGGACCTTCGACTGGGAGGAGGCGGGGAAATTCCCGACCCTCACCGAACCGGCCGCCGCCTACCACGGGGTGGATTTCAGTGAAGAGTTCGGCCCGGCCGCCTTCGCCGCTCGGGCCCGGGCCGACGGGCTACGGGATTTCGGGGCGGCGATGGCGCCCGAGACCGCCTTCAGCCTCCTCCAAGGCCTCGAGACGTTGCCGGTGCGGATGGACCGTCACGTCGCCAACGCGGTCGCCGTCGCCGAGTTCCTCGACGCCGCCCCCGAGGTCGCCTGGGTCTCCTACCCGGGTCTCGCCTCCCATCCCGACCACGCCCTGGCGGGAAAGCTCCTTCCCCGGGGTGCCGGTGGGATCCTCGCCTTCGGGATCGAAGGGGGCCGGGAGGCGGGCCGGCGCTTCATCGAATCGGTGGAGGTGTTCACCCATCTCGCCAACGTCGGTGATGTCAGATCCCTGGTCATCCATCCTGCTTCCACCACCCATCAGCAGATGTCCGCCGAAGAACTGGAGGCAGCCGGGGTCGGGGAGGAACTGATCCGGGTGTCGGTGGGTTTGGAGAACATCGACGATCTCCTCACCGACCTGCGTCGAGCGTTGCGGGCGTCACAGAAGGGCATGTGATGGAGCTGACGGTCGACGGCGCCGACGTGTTCGTCCACACCGGCGGGGTGGCTCCCGACCCGTCCCTGCCGGCGGTGGTGATGCTGCACGGGGCGGGGATGGACCATTCGGTGTGGCGGTTCCAGGCCCGTGCCCTCGCCCACGAGGGGTTCGCGGTGTTCGCCCCCGACCTGCCCGGCCACGGCAGATCCGCAGGGAAGGCGCCGTCGGCCATCGGTGACGCCGCCGCCTGGGTGGCCGAGTTCGTCGACGAGGTGGGGCTCGGCCGGATCTCGGTGGTGGGCCATTCGATGGGGTCGCTCATCGGGATCGAACTGGCCGTCGTCTCCGACCTCGTCGACCGTCTCGTCCTCATCGGCACCTCCGGGGAGATGGCCGTGCATCCCGACCTCTTGGCCGCCGCCGAGGCAGGAGACCGTCTGGCGGTGGACCTCATCGTCGGCTGGGCGTTCGGGACGGCAGGCCGCCGGGGCGGGCACCCCCAGGCGGGGACGTGGCTGCCCGCCGCGGCGGTCCGGCTGCTGGAACGCTCCCTCGACGGGCCCCTCGGCTCCGACCTGGCTGCCTGTGCCGACTATCCGGGCCTGGATCGGGCCTCACAGGTGAGGGCACCTACCCTCGTCGTCCAAGGCGCCGAAGACCGGATGACCCCGGTCCGTGCCGCCCGGAAACTGGTCGAAGTGATCTCCGACGCCCGCCTGGAGGTGGTCCCCGACGCAGGCCACATGGTGATGGTGGAGGCACCCGACCGGGTCCGGCGCCTGCTGGAGGGATTCCTCGCCGGGTGACGGCGCCGTAGGTATGGCCGGGACCGTCCGATGGGATGCTGGAACACCGTGCGTGCGAGTAGCATCGCCGACCCATGGAGCATCAGGGCAGCGTCGGACGGGTCGAAACCCGGTTCCACACCCTGGACGGCCCTTTCACCGTCCAGGACGGCGACACCCTGGCCGAGGTGACCCTCGCCTACGAGCTGTACGGTCGGATCAACGAGGCCCGGGACAACGTCATCCTCGTCTTCCACGCCCTCACCGGAAGCCAACACGCCGCCGGATACAACCCCGACGTGCCGGGGCTCGACGGTCGCTGGACCGAAGAGATGCATCATGGTTGGTGGGATGGCTTCATCGGACCCGGCAAGGCCCTCGACACCGACCGCTACGCCGTCCTCTGCGTCAACTATCTCGGAGGCTGCTACGGGTCCACCGGGCCGGCGTCGACCAACCCGACGACGGGGCGTCCCTACGGTTCGTCGTTCCCGAAACTCACCCTCACCGACATCGTCGACTCGCAGATGCGACTCCTCGACGAACTGGGGATCGAACGGCTCCACGCCGTCACCGGCGGCTCGGTGGGGGGTATGGCCTGTGCGGTGCTGGCGACCCGGTATCCGGACCGGGTGCGGATCGTGTTGCCGATCGCTGCCGGGTTCGAGACCACCACGCTGCAGGTGCTGCACAACTTCGAGCAGATGTTCGCCATCATCACCGACCCCGAGTTCAAAGGGGGCGACTACTACGGCGGGCCCGGGCCGGAGCTGGGTCTCGCCCTGGCCCGGATGATCGGCCACAAGACGTTCGTGTCCCTGTCGGCGTTGCGGGAACGGGCCCGGTCGGAGATCGTCCGTGGTGAAGACCTCGGCGGCTACCGGGTGGGCCACCATCTCGAGTCCTACATGCTGCATCAGGGCCAGAAGTTCGTGAAGCGGTTCGACGCCAACACCTACCTTCGAATCATGACGGTGTGGCAACAGTTCGACCTGGTGAAAGAGGTCGGGGCGGGTTCGCTTCCCGAGCTGCTCGCCCGCTGCCGCCACCAGCGGTGGATGGTGTTCACCATCGACTCCGACGTCTGCTTCTACCCCGACGAACAGGAGGCGATGGTGGCGGAGTTGAAACGGGCGGGGGTTCCGGTGCGCCGGTACACGGTCCATTCCGACAAGGGGCACGATTCGTTCCTGATCGAACCGGAGCTGTATTCGGCGTTGCTGGCCGACGTCCTCGCCGGCTGAACGTCAACGGTTCGACGGCGAACGGCCCGGCCCTGGAGGCCCGGCGAACACCTGGGCGATCTCCATCCAGCGGCGGGCCACCTCGCCTTCCACGTCGAGGCCGGTGTCGTCGACGTGGCGGCGTTGGGCCACCACCAGGCAGAAGTCGAGGGCCGGGCCTGCGACCGAGTCGGCTGCTTCCTCGTTCCACACCCACAGCTCCCCGCCTGGCCCGCGGAGTTCGACCCGGACCTTCCGGTCGGGGACGTCGAGGCCCCGGTTGCGAAACGACCACGAGAAGGTCTTCACCCCCAGTTCGGCGACGTGGCGGAGCCGGGCGGTGGGCGTCCGGGTGACGCCGAGGGCGTCGGCCACGTCCTGGCCGTGGGCCCACGTCTCCATGAGCCTCGCCGTCACCGACGACGACGCCTTCATCGGTGGCCCGTACCAGGGGACTCGACGGTCGGGGTCGACGTTCGCCATCACGTCGATGAGGTGCCGCCGGGCCTGACGCCACCAGGTGAGGAGGTCGGCGGGCCGGATGCTGCGGGCCCGTCGCAGGTGCCCTTCGAGGAGGGATTCGACGCCTTCGGCGAGGATCCGGTTCAGATGGTCGCCGAAGGCCTCCGGGTCGGCGGCGGAGAGGGCGGCGCGTTCGTCGAAGAAGGCGAGATGGCCGATCTGGTCGCGGATCGTCCAGCCTTCGGCGGGGGTGGGGGTGTCCCAGGCGGCGTCGTCGAGGTCGGCGACGAGGCCGTCGAGGTCGGCCTGTTCGGCTGCGAGGTCGTCGAGGAGGGCTCTCATGGGGACGTTTCTAGCGGGTCACGACCCGGTCGTGTACAGGAGCGGGTGGTTTCCGCGTTCGAGTGCACACAGACCCCGCTGCGTCCCAGTAGGTGCCAGCTCGTGGATGGCGGGCGCGCGATTGGGGGTTGACAGGAGGGAATCGTCCGCTACGCAACACCGGCCTGAGCTGCCGACGGGAGAAGGAGCCAAGCCTATGGAGGCCGAGATGACCGCCGCTGTGAGGTGCATCCGAACCGGCTGCCCGTCGGACACCGCCGTGCCCGACTTCCTGCTGGACGGCGCCGGCGTCGTGATCGCCATGACCTACACCTGCCAGGTCTGCGGCGTCTCGTGGGTCGAGGACCTGCGTCCCGCCGCCTGACGTCCAGGCCGTACCGGCTTGACCCGGCCTACCGCTCGGAGGCCGGAGGGTCCTCGCCGCCCACCCGGAGGCCGCACATCTCCTCCAGCGCCTTCACCAGAGCGTGGTTGCCTTCCAGCCCGAGACCCCGGCGTTGCAGCGCCCGGTACATCTGGAACACGAGGGCCGTCCCGGGCAGCGGCACCGCCAGCTCGTCGGCCGCCTCCAACACCAGCCGCAGGTCCTTTTCCTGCAGGTCGATG
Organism: Acidimicrobiia bacterium; assembly: GCA_015488325.1. Lineage (GTDB taxonomy): Bacteria > Actinomycetota > Acidimicrobiia > Spongiisociales > ZC4RG35 > S012-128. The sequence goes on from WFOA01000017.1 coordinate 32,196, forward strand.
GTGAACCCGGGTCGCCAGTCCCGTTCGATCATCTGCGGTCCCCGGTTGGCCAACATCCACGAGCCGGCCGCACCGCCCTTCACCGCATCCAGGGTCTTGCGGAGATCCAGGCGGCCGGCCTGGGCGAGGAGCAACGCTTCGGAGACGGCGAGTTGGTTCACCACCACCAGCACCTGGTTGACGAGCTTCACCATCTGGCCCGCCCCCTGACCGCCGACGTGGACGACGGTGGTTCCGTACGCCTCGAAGTACGGGAGGGCCCGTTGGAACGACGCTTCGTCGCCGCCCACCATGATCGACAGGGTGCCCCGCTGGGCACCTTCGGAGCCGCCCGAGACGGGGGCGTCGAGCCAGCGGGCCCCCTTCTCCTCCACCGCCGAGGCGAAGGTCAGGGTCGCCGACGGGGAGATCGTCGAATGGTCCACCACCAGTTTCCCGTCCGACAGCCCGGCCAGGATCCCGTCGTCGCCGTGGAGGACCGCTTCGACGTCGGGGGTGTCGGAGACGCAGATCATCACGACGTCGGCACGTTCCGCCACCTCCCGGGGGGAGTCGGCCGGTTCGGCCCCGGCTTCGACGAGGGGGTCCATCTTTGCCCGGGTCCGGTTCCAGACGACCAGCCGGTGGCCCTTCTCCAACAGGTTGCGGGCCATCCCCGACCCCATGATCCCCAAGCCGATGAACCCGACCATGGTCATTCCTCCGACGTCTCGTCGACGACCACGAGGACCTCTTCCGCCTCCACCTGATCGCCGGGACCGACCCGCACGTTCGACACCACGCCTGCGTGGGGGGCTTTGAGGGAGTGTTCCATCTTCATCGCCTCCAGCACGACCATCACCTGCCCTTCGTCCACGGTCTCGCCTTCGGCGACCAGCACCTTGACGATCTTGCCCGGCATCGGAGCGTGGAGAGATCCGGGAGTGTCTTCCAGCTCTGCCTCCGGGAACCGGGGCTGCTCCACCAGGCGGCAATACCCGCCGGGCCCGTCGACATGATGCACCGGACCTACCCGGTGGATCCGGTACCAGCCGAGACGGCCGGCCACTTCCAGGCCGACCCGGTCGGGGGAGGCGGAGACGAGACGGACATCCGAAAGGGGCCGACCGTCCACTTCGACGGTCAGCCCGGCTCGGGGCACGAACCGGTAGCCGACGGTGACGTCACCGTCGGAGCCGGTGAAGACGACCTGCTGGTTCTGGGACGGGGAGTTCCGCCAGCCGCTCGGAATCGTGGCCTGCACCTTCGCCGACCGACGGCGGTCCTCCTGGGCGGCGAGGGCTGCCGCCACCGCCGACATGCGTTCCTCGTCGGCGTCGGGTAGGGGACGGGCGAGGAGGGCCGGGTCGTGGCGTTCGAGGAAGTGGGTGTCGAATTCGCCGGCGACGAACTCGGGATGTCGGAGGATCCGCACCAACAGCTCCCGGTTGGTGACGAGCCCGTGGATCTCGGCACGTTGCAGGACCGTGGCCAGCCGGCTGGTCGCCTCCTCCCTGCTCGGGGCCCAGACGATCACCTTGGCGATCATCGGGTCGTAGTGGATGGAGATCTCCGAGCCGTCTTCGACCCCGGTGTCGACCCGCACCCCCGGGTCGAACCGGAACCGGTCGAGGCGACCGGTCACGGGAAGGAACCCTCGGGTGGCGTCTTCGGCGTAGAGGCGAGCTTCGACGGCGTGTCCCCGCATCTGCGGCTCCCGCACCTCGTCGGGGAGGGGCTGGCCGTCGGCGACGAGAAGCTGGAGGCGCACCAGGTCGAGTCCGGTGATCTCTTCGGTGACGGGGTGTTCCACCTGGAGGCGGGTGTTCATCTCCAGGAACCAGAACTCGCCCCGCTGGAAGAGGAACTCGACGGTGCCCGCACCGACGTAGCCGACCGCCTCGGCGGCGGCCACCGCCGCTTTCCCCATCCGTTCCCGCAGCTCCGCGGTGAGCGCCGGCGACGGGGCCTCTTCGATGATCTTCTGGTGCCGGCGCTGGATCGAACATTCCCGTTCGTGGAGGGAGACGGTGGTTCCGAAACGGTCGGCGAACACCTGGATCTCGATGTGCCGGGGAGCTTCCAGGTAGTGCTCGACGAAGACCGTGTCGTCCCCGAACGCGGAGGCAGACTCCCGGCGGGCGGCCTCTACGGCGTCGAGGAGATGTTCGGAGTCGGGGACGATCCGCATGCCCTTCCCGCCGCCACCGGCAGACGCCTTCACCAGCACCGGATAGCCGATCCGTTCGGCTGCCTCTCTGATCGCCTCTTCGTCGAGGCCGGAGAGGTCGATCGAGTCGAGGACCGGCACCCCGGCGTCGGCGACGAGCCGTTTCGAGCGGAGTTTCGAACCCATCGTCTCGATCGCTTCGGGAGGTGGACCCACCCAGGTGAGGCCGGCGTCGATGACGGCACGTGCGAACGCGGCGTTCTCGGCGAGGAAGCCGTAGCCGGGGTGGACGGCGTCGGCGCCGGTTCGCCGGGCGGCTTCGATCAGGGCGTCGATCCGCAGGTAGGACTCGGCGGGGGTCGAGCCGCCGAGGGGGACCCCTTCGTCGGCGTCGGCGACGAAGGGGGCGTGGCGGTCGGGTTCGGAGTAGACGGCGACGGTGGCGATGCCCATCTCCCGGCAGGTGCGGAACACCCGTCGGGCGATCTCTGCGCGGTTGGCCACCAGGAGTTTCCGAATCACGGCGGCGAGGTTAGCGACCGGGGTAGACGGCGGTTGTGTGCACGAGCTGGCGGCTTCCGCGTGCCCGTGCACACGACCTGTCACATCCGGAAGACCCCGAACTCCGACGTCCCCTTCACCGGGCCGGAATGGATGGCCGACAGGGCGATCCCCAGCACGGTGCGGGTGTCCCGGGGGTCGAACAGGCCGTCGTCACGGACCCGGGCGGTGGAGAAATAGGCCTGCTCCTCCTCGGAGATCTGATGTTCGATCATCGCCCGCATCGCAGCGTCGGCCTCCTCGTCGTAGGTCTGGCCTCGCGCCTCCGCGGCCGCCCGGGAGATGATCGACATCACCCCGGCGAGCTGTTTCGGCCCCATCACCGCCACCTTGTGGTTGGGCCATCCGAACACGAACCGGGGATCGTAGGAACGTCCGCTCATGCCGTAGTTCCCCGCCCCGTACGACACACCCGCCATGAGGGAGATGTGAGGCACCGTCGAGTTGGCGACGGCGTTGATCATCTTCGCCCCGTCTTTGATGATCCCCCGCTGCTCGTAGATCTTGCCGACCATGTAGCCGGTGGTGTTGTGGATGAACAGGATCGGCAGGTCGTAGCGGTTGCAGAGCTGGATGAACTCGGTGGTCTTCTGGGCCTCCTCGGAGAAGATCACCCCCTGCTGGTTGGCGACGACTCCGATCGGGAACCCGTGGATCGACCCCCAGCCGGTCACCATCGAGGTCCCGTAGAGCTGTTTGTACTCTTCGAAGCGGGACCCGTCGAGGATCCGGGCGAGGACTTCCCGCATGTCGAAGGGCACCCGCAGGTCCCGGGGGACGATCCCCAACAGGTCTTCGGGGTCGTGGACGGGTTCGTCGGCGGGCATCGTCGGCCCGTAGCCCTGCTTGCGCCAGTTCAGGTGGGCGACGATCTCCCGGCCCATGCGGATCGCCTCCAGTTCGTCCCGGGCGAAGTAGTCCGACAGCCCCGAGATCCGGGAGTGCATTTCGGCACCACCCAACTCTTCGTCGGTGGATTCTTCGCCGGTCGCCATCTTCACGAGGGGTGGACCGCCGAGGAAGACCTTGGCGCGTTCTTTCACCATCACCGCGTAGTCGCACATGGCCGGGACGTAGGCGCCGCCTGCGGTCGAGTTGCCGAACACGAGGGCGACGGTGGGGATCCCCAGCCGGGAGAGCTGGGTGAGGTTGCGGAACCATTTTCCTCCGGTGATGAACACTTCGGCCTGGTCGGGGAGGTCGGCGCCACCGGATTCGACCAGGTTGACCAGGGGGAGGCGGTTCTGGCGGGCGATGTCTTGGGCCCGGAGGGTCTTGGCGAGGGTGTAGCGGTTCGACGAGCCTGCCTGGGACGTCGGGTCGTTGGCGGAGATGACGCACTCTACCCCCGAGATCACCCCGATCCCGGTGACGGCGTTCGCTCCCAGGTTCTTGTCGGTACCCCAGGCGGCGAGGGTGGAAAACTCGAGGAACGCGGTGTCGGGGTCGATGAGCAGCTCGATCCGTTCCCGGGCGAGGAGCTTGCCCCGTTTGCGGTGCCGGTCGATGTATTTCTGTCCCCCGCCGAGGCGGGCTTTGGCCTGGAGCTCTTCGAATTCGGCGAGCTTGGCCAGCATCGCCTCCCGGTTGGCTCGGAACTCCTCGGACGAACGGTCGACCTTGGTGGGCAGCACCTGCATGGATGGAGAGAGTAGCGGTGGGGCGGCTGGGGAGCTGAGCGGGGCCGGTGGTGTGTGCGGGCGCGCGGATGTGTCCGGACGGGGTGGTGTGTGCGGGCGCGCGGATGTGTCCGGACGGTCTGCGTCCTGTGTACATGAGCTGGTGGTTTCCGCGTGCCGGTGCACACAACCTCGCCTCTGGGCGACGTGCCGCCGCCGGGGTCCGTATCGTCCGGGGGGCGACGGAGGAGGGAAGCGTGTACGACTATGTGATCGTCGGTGCCGGGTCGGCCGGCTGTGTGCTCGCCGCTCGCCTGTCGGAGGATCCCACCGTCAAGGTCCTCCTGTTGGAGGCCGGTCCCACGGACAGGAAACAGGAGGTGACGATCCCCGCCGCCTTCTCCAAACTGTTCAAGACCGAACGGGACTGGGACTATGCCACCGTCCCCCAGGAGAACCTCAACGGTCGCCGCCTCTACTGGCCCCGGGGGAAGATGCTCGGTGGGTCGTCGTCGATCAACGCCATGATGTGGGTGCGGGGGATCCCCGCCGACTACGACGCCTGGGCCGAAGCGGGCTGCGACGGCTGGTCGTACGACGATGTGCTCCCCTTCTTCCGCAAGATCGAAGACGCCGAACGCGACGGTGGCGAACACACCGGACGCGGCGGTCCCCTCCCCGTCTGCGAGCAGCGCGACCCGAACCCGGCGACGCTGCGTTTCGTCGAAGCCTGCGTCAACGCCGGGTTCCGTCGTAACGCCAACCCGAACGCGGGCGACAACGAAGGGGTGTCCCTCGCCCAGGTGACCCAGCGGCGGGGTGCTCGGGCGTCGACCGCCTGGGCGTATCTCCGGCCGGCGATGAAACGTCCCAACCTGACGGTGGAGACCCAGGCCCTGGCGACCAGGGTGGTGGTGGAGCGGGGCCGAGCCACCGGGGTCACTTACCTCCGTGGCGGCGAGATCCGCACCGTCCGGGCCGAGCGGGAGGTGGTCTTGGCGGGCGGGGCGGTGAACTCACCCCAGCTTCTGCTCCTGTCCGGGATCGGTCCCGCCGACGAACTGCGGGCCGTCGGCGTGGAGCCGGTGGTCGACCTGCCGGGGGTGGGACGTAACCTGTCGGATCATCTCGCCGCCGGGGTGGTCGTCTCGACTTCCCGCACCGACACCCTCGTGTCCGCCGAGTCGCTCCGCCATCTCCTCGCCTACCTGTTCTTCCGGAGGGGGCCGCTCACCTCCAACGTCGGGGAGGCCCACGCCTTCTTCAGGTCCGACGAGTCGCTCCCGGCGTGTGACCTCGAGTTCGTGTTCGCTCCGGTGCCGTTCCTCGATCACGGCCAGACCGACCCTCCCGGCCACGGCCTCACCATCGGGGTGATCCTCCTCCAGCCGAAGTCGCGTGGGCGGATCACCCTCGCCTCCGCCGACCCGACGGTCCCGCCGCTCATCGACCCGAACTATCTGGCCGAACCCGAGGATCTCCAGGCCCTCGTCGTCGGGGTGAGGCGGGCGGTCGAGGTGTTCGGCACCGAGCCTCTCGCCTCCGAAGTGGGTGAACCGTTGCGGCCGGAGTCGTTCCCGACCGACGACGCCGGCTGGGCCCAGGCGATCCGCGCCTACGCCGAGACCCTGTACCACCCGGTGGGGACGGCCAAGATGGGCACCGACGACGACGCGGTGGTGGACCCGGAGCTGAAGGTGCGGGGGGTGGAGGGCCTGCGGGTGGCCGACGCCTCGGTGATGCCCACCCTCAATAGGGGCCACACGAACGCCCCGGCGATCATGATCGGTGAACGGGCGGCGGCGATGATCGTCCACGGTTGACGGGTGGCCTGATGTCGCAGCTTCGCCGCCAGACGACCGATCGCCCGCCGCCGTCGGTCACGTCGCCCGGTGAGGATCTGGTGACGGCCCTCTTGTCGCTGTGGATGATGGTGGGGCTGTTCGCCGACGGATGGGCTCACCGCCACGTCGACGGCCTGGAGACCTTCTGGACGCCGTCGCATGGCCTGTTCTATTCGGGGTTCGCGGCGACCGCCGGGTGGGTCCTCTGGGTGGTGGCGGTTCGACGTCGTCGCCGGGAACCGGTCCCGCCCGGATATCCCCTCACGTTGGTGGGGGTCGCCGTCTTCGCTGCCGGCGGCGTGGGGGACGCCGTCTGGCACACCCTGTTCGGGATCGAGACGTCCGTCGACGCCCTGTTCAGCCCCACCCATCTGCTGTTGTTCGCCGGGATCGCCCTGGTGGTGACCACGCCTCTGCGGGCGTTCCGGCACCGGTCGACGACGGACCGGCCGCCCTTCGGTGCCTTCGTTCCGGTGGTCGTCTCCGTCACCCTCCTCGTCGTCGGCGCCCAGTTCACCTTCATGTGGGCGTCGGGGTTGAACATCGGCGCTCCCGCGTTCCCGTTCCTCCCCGGTTCTGTCGGCCAGTTCCGGGTGGGCGCCGGGGTGTTGGCGATCCTGTCGACGACGGCGATCGTGTTCGGTCCCGGGTTGTGGATGGTGAGCCGGTGGCGTCCACCGGCAGGGACCTTCACCGTCGTGTTGGGGACGTTGGGGGTGCTCATGCAGCTTCTCGAAGGCTTTGCCGACCCGTGGGAGATCGTCCCACCGCTGGCAGGTGGGGTGGTCGCCGACGTCCTCGTCGCCGTGCTGGAGCCGACCGTTTCCCGTCCCCGCCGGTTCCACCTGTTCGCGTTCGTCGCCCCGGTCGCCCTCTGGTCGATCTATTTCGCCGTCTTCGAGATGGTGGACACGGTCCGGTGGCCGCCGGAGATGTGGGCGGGGACCATCGGCTGGTCCGGTGTCGTCGGGTTGGGGATGTCGATGCTCGTGGCGGCCGGCCACGACCTTCCCCGGTGAGATGCGGCCGGCGGCTCCGTCGGGTCAGCTCAGGGAGCGGCCGCCGCCGATGACGAACACCTGGCCGGTGATGTAGGAGGCACGGTCGGAGGCGAGGAAGGCGACCAGCTCCGCCACCTCGTCGGGCCGTCCCATCCGCCCCATCGGGATGGCCGACACCATCTTGTCGCGGATCTCTTCGGGGATCTTCATCACCATCTCGGTGCCGATCAGCCCGGGAGCGACGGCGTTGACTCGGATACGGGGGGCGAGTTTCAGGGCGAAGGCCCGGCTGAGGCCGACCACCCCGCCTTTCGACATCGAATAGTTGTACTGCCCGAAGTTGCCGAGGTAGGAGCGGGAGGCGATGTTGACGATCGCCGAACCGTCCACCATGTGGGGGACGAGGGCTTCGCTGAGGAGGTAGACGGCGCCGAGGTTGACTCCGAGCACGGCGGCGAAGTCGTCGTCGGTCATGTTGACGATCCGGGCGTCCCGGGTGATCCCGGCGTTGTTGACCACGACCCGCAGGTCCCCGGCCTCTTCGGCCGCGGCGACGACGGCCGCCCGGCCGTCGGGGTCGGTGAGGTCGGCCTGGACGGGCACCACCTTGGTGCCGTCCGATTCCAGGTCTACCGCCGTCTCGGCGAGGGCGGGGGAGAGGTCCACCACCACCAGGGTGTCCACGTCGGCGGCGAGCCGGGTGGCGATGGCCCGGCCGATCCCTCGGGCGGCTCCGGTGACGACCCCGACGCCGCTCACGGCAGGGCCTTTCCCAGGTGGGCTCCGCCCATCCTGACGATCTCCCCGGTCGGCCCACCCGGTTCCAGCAGCCGGGCCACCCAGGTGGCGACGGCCGGCGGGTCCGAATCCTGTTCGACGGCGAGCACGTTCACAGGCACTCCGGCCTTGAGTTGTTCGACGGCGGCGGTACGGGCCCCCGACAGCAGACCGGTCGCCACCATCGCCTGCCCCGGTCCCCGGCGTCCCAGCAGGTCGTCGTGGGCGACGACGTAGACCACCGGCGCCTGGTGGCGGACCGCTTCCCGGGTGAGTTGGAAAGCGGCGGTGAGTTCGGCCAGCACGTCGTCCCAGCCGTCGCCGACGTCGGCGGCGGCGAAGACGAGACCGTCGGAGGGTTCGCCTCGGCTGAGGCCTTCGGTCACGAGGGCGTCGGCCAGGTCGGGTCCACAGCGCATGTGGGCTTTCACGGCCGGAACGATAGAGCTTCGCGTCGGCTCGGCCGAACACGCCACGCCTTCAGTGCTTCCACCACCACGAAGATCGGCGCCGCCACCGTCGCGAGGAGCGCCCAGTCTCCCCATCCGAGGGGCACGGTGCGGAGCCCTGCCTGCAGGAACGGCGTGTACACCGCCGCCACCTGGAGGCCGACGGTGGCCACCCAGGCCGCCAGCAGCCACGGGTTGGAGCGCCAGCCGATCCGTGCGATCGGCTGACGGAGGGAGCGGAAGTTGAACAGGTTGGCCAGCTCCAAGAGGACCAGGCCGGTGAAGGCCATCGTCTGGGCTTTGGCGGCGTCGACCGCCAGTTCCCGATGGAACAGCCAGAGCGCCGCCAAGCCCATGTAGGCGCCGAGGGCCAGGACCGTCACCATCGCCCGTCGGGCGAGGATCGGTTCGCGTGCCGGGCGGGGCGGCTGCCGCATCAGGTCGTCGGCGGCGGGTTCGACGCCGAGGGCGACGGCGGTGAGGCCGTCGGTGACCAGGTTGATCCACAGGATCTGGACGGGGAGGAGGATCAGCGGCCCGCCGAGGAGGATGTTGGCCAGTACGGCGACGACTTCGCCGGTGTTGGACGACAGCAGGTAGCGGACGAACTTCTGGATGTTGTCGTATTGGCGGCGGCCCTCTTCGACGGCGCCGACGATCGACGCGAAGTTGTCGTCGAGGAGGATCATGTCGGCGGCGGCTTTGGCGACGTCGGTGCCTCGAATCCCCATCGCCACGCCGATGTCCGCCTGTTTGAGGGCGGGGGCGTCGTTCACCCCGTCTCCGGTCATGGCGACGAGTTCGCCGTTCGACTGGAGGAGCTGCACGAGGCGAAGCTTGTGTTCGGGGGAGGTGCGGGCGAAGAGGACCCGTTCGCCGAGCATCCGGGCGAGTTCGGCGTCGGCGAGGTCGTCGAGTTCGGGCCCGGTCACCACCCGATCGACCCGCAGGCCGATCTTCCGTGCGACCGTCACGGCGGTTTCGGCGGCGTCGCCGGTGATGACGACGGTTCTGATCCCCGCCTGTTCGGCGAGGCGGAGCGCCCCGGGGACTTCGGGCCGGGGAGGGTCGACGAGCCCTACCAGCCCGAGGAGGGTGAGTTCCGTCTCGATCTCGTCGGCGGTGTGGTGGTCGGGGAGCCGGCGGCGGGCGAGGGCCAATGTCCGCAGCCCGTCGGAGGCGAGGCGCCGGTAGGCATCGACGAAGGTGTCACGGTCGGAGTCGGTGAGTTCTTCTTCTCGGCCGTCCCGGAGGATGCGGGTGCAGCGGGCGAGGACGACCTCCGGTGCCCCTTTCGTGTGGGCGACCAACCCTCGGTCGTCTTCGACGAGGACGGTCATCCGTTTCCGGGCCGAACTGAACGACAGTTCCCCGACGGGAGGTTCGGCGGGCGGGCCGAGCCCGGCTTTCGCGGCGGCGACGAGGAGGGCCGCTTCGGTCGGGTCGCCTCGGGGGACCCAACGTTCGCCGTCGCGGGCGAGGCGGGCGTGGTTGCAGACCAGCCCGGTCTCCAAGAGGGCGAAGAGGCCGGGATGTCGGCCCGGGTCGACCGGCTGTCCGTCCCGGAGGAAACGGCCTTCCGGTGTGTAGCCGATGCCGGTGACGTCGACGGGCCCGTCGGGGAGCCAGATCCGGGTGACCGTCATCTCGTTTCGGGTGAGGGTGCCGGTCTTGTCGGTGCAGATGACGGTGGCGGAGCCGAGGGCTTCGGCGACTTGGAGACGTCGGAGCAACGCGTTGCGGCGCACCATCTGGCGGACACCGAGGGCCAAGGTGATGGTCACCACCGCCGGCAGGCCTTCGGGGACGATCGCCACCGCCAGGGAGATCCCGGTGAGGAACATCTCGAGGGGCGGCCTCCCCGAGACGACCCCGGCGACGGAGACGACGGCGGCGACGGTGAGGGCGATGGCGCCGAGCTGTCTCCCCAGCCCGGCCAGCCTCCGTTGCAGCGGCGTGGTTTCGGTGCCGAGGGTCTGGGTGAGTTGGGCGATCCGTCCGAACTGGGTGTCCATCCCGGTGGCGACCACGACGCCCCGGCCTCGGCCGTTGGTGACGTTCGTCCCCATCCACGCCATGGATGCCCGCTCTGCCAGGGCCGTGTCTTCGGGCACGGGTTTCGCCGTCTTGTGGACCGGGAGGGATTCGCCGGTGAGGGGAGCTTCGTCGATCTGGAGGTCGACCGTCTCGACGAGGCGCAGGTCTGCGGGGACCCGGTCGCCGGTTTCGAGGACGACCAGGTCGCCGGGGACGAGGGTGGTGGAGTCGACCTCCCGTTCGTCGCCGTCCCGGATGACGGTGCAGACCGGGGTGAGCATCCGCCGGAGGGCCCCGAGGGCCTGCTCGGCCCGCCATTCCTGCACGTAGCCGAGGACCCCGTTGAGGACGACGATCACGAGGATGGCAGCGGCGTCGACCACCTCCCCGACGGCGAAGGAGATGGCGGCGGCGACGAGCAGGATCCAGATGAGCACGTCGACGAACTGGCGGGCGAAGACTTCTGCCCGGGTCCGCCCCGGCTCTTCACTGATGGCGTTGGGGCCGTACCGGGCGAGACGTCGGGCGGCCTCGTGGGAGCCGAGTCCCTGTTCGGCGTCGGTGTCGAACGCGAAGCACACTTCGTGGCGGTCGATGGAATGCCAGGGCCTCGTCGTTTCGCTGGTCGTCACCGTCCCGACGATATCGGCGGTCCCGACCCGGCGGGAAGAGTCGAAGGTCGGGGCCGCCGGGGCCTGCCGTCCGCCGACGTGCCGGCACCGCAGGCCGGGGCCTCGGGGGCTCGCCCCGGGGTTTCGTCAGCCGGCGATCAAGGTGAGGAGCATCACCGTCGGTTCGAGGGCCGTCACCGAATGGGGTGCGTCGGCGGGGATGAGCAGCCACGACGTCGGGGACATGTCGTGGATTTCGTCTTCGACGGTGACGTGGAGGCGGCCCGAGACGACCTGTAGGATCGCCGGGCGGTTGGCGGTGTGTTCGGTGAGCTCCTGACCTCGGTCGAATCCGAACCCGACGACTCGCACCTGGTCGTCCCGGTGGAGGACTCGGCTGAGGATCCCGTCGGCGGGGATGGCGATTTCTGCGGTGAGGTCGGCGAGGTACGGCATCAGAACTTCGAGTAGCCGCCGTCGATGACGACGGTGTCGCCGGTGTGGTAGGCGGAGGCGTCGGAGGCGAAATACACGGCGATCGCTTCGAAGTCGCCGGGCACACCCCATCGCCCCGCCGGGATGCGGGACAGCACCTTCTCGGAGAACGGTCCGGACGCCAACAGCCCTTCGGTCATGGCGGTGTCGATCCAACCCGGCACGACGGCGTTGGCCCGGATTCCCCGACGTCCGTATTCGACGGCGAGGCTGCGGACCAGGGCGGTGACGGCTGCTTTGGAGGCGGCGTAGTGTTCGCCTCGGGGCATCCCGAAGATGGAGGAGGCGCTGGAGGTGACGACGAGGGATCCGCCTTCGCCTCGTTCCTTCATGTGCCTGGCCGCCGCCCTCAGGGTGAGGAAGACCCCGTCGAGGTTGACGTCGAGCACCCGCCGCCATTCGTCGAGGCTCATGTCTTCGAATCGGGTCATCCCGGTGGGGACTCCGGCGTTGGCGAAACAGGCGTCCACCTTGTCGAAGCGGGTGAGGGTGGCGGCGAAGGCCTCTTCCACCTGGGTTTCGTCGGAGACGTCGCAGCGTACGGCCAACACCTGGGCGCCGAGCGTTTCCAGCTCTTCGGCGGCGGCGGCGTTCTTGTCGGGGTTCCTGCCCCAGATCGCCACCGACGCGCCCGCTTTGGCGAGTCCACGGGCGTACCCGAGGCCGATCCCCGAGTTGCCGCCGGTGACCAACGCCACCTTGCCGGTGAGGTCGAACAGTCCGGTCATGGTGTCTCCTCCCTTCCGCCGAGAAGCGACTCTTGGAGTCTGCGCATCCCGGTGAGCCAGCGGTCGTAGTCGGTGGCTTTCCGCCGGAAGTATTCGGCCACTTCGGGGTGGGGGAGTACCAGGAACCGTTCGGCCCGCAGCGCCTCCACCACTGCTTCCGCCACCTCTTCGGGGGTTTTGGCGATCCCCCGTACGAACCTGGTGAGGCTTCCGTCGCCGAGGGCTTCGAACTCGCCGAGCATGGGGGTGTCCACGAACTGCGGGCAGAGACACGACACCCGGATCCCCCGGTCGCCGTAGGTCACCGACAGCCATTCGGCCAGTGCCACCACGGCGTGTTTGGTCACCGAGTAGGGGGCGGCGCCGATGTTGGTGAGCAGCCCGGCGGCGGAGGCGGTGTGGAGGAGGTAGCCTTCGCCTCGGGCCAGCATCCCCGGCAGCACCGCCCGCACCGCGTAGACGTGGGCCATCACGTTCACCTGCCAGGCCCGCTCCCAGGCTTCGTTCGGCTCCCACACGTCCCCGCCGGCGGCGATCCCGGCGTTCATCGCCATCAGGTCGATCGGCCCCAGGTCCCGTTCGACCCGGTCGACCAGATTCCGGACGGCGTCTTCGTCGGACACGTCCAGGGTGACGCCGGTTCCTCCGATGTCGTCTGCCACCGCCGCCGCCCCGTCCCCGTCGAGGTCGGCGACGACCACGTGGGCGGCTCCTTCGGCGGCGAACCGACGGCACAGGGCCTCGCCGATCCCGGAGGCTCCCCCGGTGACCACCGCCACTCTTCCATCCAGTTCCATGCCGGCTCTCCTTGCCTGTGGTGCGCATGGTACGGGCCGATGGTGGCGGGGGAGGACCCGGGAATCGCCATCGGCGACGGCGGTCGCCGCCATGGCAGACTCTGTGGGCAGGCAACCCGATCACGCGAGAAGACTGCACGGGTGAGACGGCGACGGGAGACGGCTGGCTGATCCGTGTTCAGATCCCGAAGCATTGAGGTGATCCGGCCATGAGCGATTTCTTCGCGAACCGTCGAGGCTGGTGGGTCGTCGTCGGCCTGCTCGCCGCGCTGGCGGCGGCGTTGGCGGTATCCCAGCCGGAGGAGGTCGGGGCCGCCTTGCCGGACGAGTTCGGAGATCTGACCGAGCACTATCGGATCACGGTCGACGCCCGGGTCGGCTCCCGGCTGGTCGAATCGTCTGTTGTCGACGTGTGGTTCGGGGACCCGCCGGAGGTATGGATCGAGTCGGAGCGTGACCCCGACGGTCGCCTCGTTGCCGTCCGATGGTCGTCCCAAGGGGTGGTGTCGGAACGTGATGCGGTGAGCGACTTCGTCACGGTACGCAGCGCGTCGACGTTCGAAGGCTACGGGCCCGATCGGATCCTCCGGTTCGGACGTGCGGTGGCGTCGGGTGTCGCCGAGGTGGTCACCGACCGGTCCGGCATGCGCGTGACGGAAACCGAGACCGTGCAGGGCGGCACCGTGACGGTCGACGCCATCGTCGATCCCGAGAGCCTCCTGCCCTCCTCGGCCACGGTGACCGCCGACGACGGTGCCGACGTCCTCACGGTGACGATGCAGTTCACCCGGGTCGGCGGGGTCGGCGTCCCCGACGACGTCCTCGACGAGATCACCGGCGAACCGGCAGGCACCGACGTCGCGGTCGATCTCGACGCGTCGGCGACCGAGGAAGCGCTGGCGGAGCGGGGGCTTCGCTTCCCGGGAGTCGAGCCCGTGGCCGGGTTTCGGTTTGTGAAGGGGCTGCGTCTCGGGTTCGCCGGGCTGATCGACAGCGGCGGCGTCGGAGTTCTGTACGAACGAGCGGGAGGCCGCTCCGACGGCCTCTTCGACCTGGAGATCTACGTCACGCCTCTCTCGTACATCGAGAAGGGCGACGGGAGGGTCGACCTGGCGGTCGACCCGGCGGCCGAACGGGTCGACGTCGGATGGGCCGCCCGCTACGACGCGGCGGCAGGCGAGCTGGCGTTCGACACCGACACGGTGAACGTGATCATCAGGTTCAACGTGGACTGGCCAGAACGGAAGGAGGCTCTGATGTCGATCGCCCGAGCCCTGGTCGACGGTTGACCCGTCGCGTCGCCTGGAGTCCGTCCCGTGCGCCGGCGATCGGGCCCACAGGCATCGAGGGACCGGGGGCACACGGTGCAGGTCGTGTCGCTTCGGCGGCATCGCCATGGTACGGTTGTGAACGATCGCTAACCAACCGGAGTGGTGATGTCCGACATCGATCGGGTCGACGCCCTCGTCGACCGCCTCCTCGCCGAACACTCCTTCGACGACCCCCAGGCCTTCTGGGGCGCCCAGTACGACCTCGGTCTCGCCTGGGTGTGGTTCCCGGAAGGATTCGGGGGTCTGGGCCTCGCCCGGGGACTCCAATCCCGGATCAACCGGCGCCTCGAAGAGGCCGGTGCGCCCACCTGGAACCGTCGAGTCAACATCCTCGGGATCGGGATGGGCGCCGCCGTCCTCGCCGCCCACGGCACCGACGAACAGAAGCGGCGGTGGCTGCGACCCATGTTCACCACCGAGGAGATCTGGTGTCAGCTCTTCAGCGAACCCGGCGCCGGATCCGACCTGGCCGGACTCGCCACCCGGGCCGTCCGCGACGGCGACGAATGGGTCGTCACCGGCCAGAAGGTTTGGACCACCCTCGCCCACATCGCCAAATGGGGCCTCCTCGTCACCCGGACCGACCCCGACGTGCCCAAACACCGGGGACTCACCTACTTCGTGGTCGACATGCAGGCACCGGGCGTCGACGTGCGCCCCCTGTACCAGATCACCGGCGAAGCAGAGTTCAACGAGGTCTTCTTCGACGAGGTTCGGATCCCCGACGACCAGCGGATCGACGACGTCGGCGCCGGATGGCGGGTGGCGATGACCACCCTCATGAACGAACGGGTCGCCATCGGCGGCGACACCACCCCCCGAGGGTCGGGGGCGATCGCCGAAGCCGTACGGGTGTGGAAGGAGTCCCGGTCCGACGATCCGGTGCTCCGAGACGAACTGGTGCGGCTGTGGGCCGAATGGGAGGCGTTCCGGCTCACCGCCGCCCGGGCGTCGGAGATGGCGAAGGCCGGAACCCCGGGGCCGGAAGGGTCCACCGGCAAGCTGGTGTGGGCCGACCTCAACAAGCGCATCACCTCGTTCACGGTGGAGCTGATGGGGATGGACGGGGCGGTGTTCCCGGGGGGATATCGGCTGATCCGGCCGGAAGGCCGGGACGAGATGCCACCTCAGAAGGCCTTCCTCCGGGCCCGGGCCAACTCGATCGAAGGGGGTACGTCCGAGATCATGATGAACATCATCGGGGAGCGGGTGCTGGGCCTTCCGCCGGAGCCGCGGGTCGACAAGGACGTCCCCTGGAAGGAGGTGCCCCGTGGCTGAACGTCAGGTGTCCTACGCCCCCACCGAAGAGTTGGAGCTGATCCGCTCCACCGCCCGGGAGTTCCTCGCCGACCGTCTCGGCATCCCGGTGGTGCGGGAGCTGATGATGTCGGAGAGCGGCTTCGACCGTTCGGTGTGGAAGGAGTTGGCCGAGCTGGGATGGACGGGGCTGACCATCGACGAAGCCCACGGTGGTGGCGGGTTCGGGTTCGTGGAGCTCTCGGTCCTCGCCGAGGAGATGGGCCGGGCGGTGACGCCGGGCCCGTTCCTCGCCTCCGCCGTGCTGGCCACCGAGGCGATCAAGGCCGCCGGCACCGCCGAACAGCAGGCGGCGCTGCTCCCCCGCCTCGCCTCCGGGGAGGCCGTCGCCACCGTGGCGGTGTGGGAACGCCCCCGAGGCTGGGGGTTGGACGACGTCGCCACCACCGCCACGCCTGAAGCGTCCGGCTGGGCGCTGTCGGGGACGAAGCGGTTCGTCCTCGACGCCCACCTCGCCGACCTGCTCGTCGTCGCCGCCCGGCTCCCCGACGGGGAGGTGGGGCTGTTCGTCGTGGAGGCCGGTGCATCGGGGATGTCGATCGACCAGGTTCCCGCCTTGGACCCGACCCGGAGGATCGCCGACGTCGTGTTCGACGGCGCGAGGACGGCCATGCTCCTCGGCGACGGGCCGGGGGCCGATGCCCTCGCCCGCGCGTTGCGGCTCGGGCTGGTCGCCCTCGCCAACGAGCAGGTCGGTGGCGCCCAACGGTGTCTGGAGATGTCGGTGGAGCACGCCAAGACCCGGTACCAGTTCGGACGCCCCATCGGCAGCTTCCAGGCGATCAAACACCGGTGCGCCGAGATGCTGGTCCGGGTCGAACAGGCCCGCTCGGCGGCGTACTACGCCGCCCGGGTCACCGATGACACCGACGAGCTCCGGGTCGCCGCCCCCCTGGCCGCCGCGCTCTGCTCGGAGGCCTACCTGTGGGTCGCCGGGGAGAACATCCAGGTGCACGGCGGAATCGGGTTCACCTGGGAGCACGACGCCCACCTCTACTTCAAGCGGGCGAAGGCGTCGACGCTGCTCTTCGGCGACCCTCGACATCATCGCCGGATGCTCGGCGACGCCTTGGGGCTGTGACCGCGTCCATCGAACCCACCCTGGCCGACGTCGGCTCGCCGACCGAGCGGGGCCGGAGACGGCGCTCCCAGATCCTCGACGCCGCCACGGAGCTGATCCGGAGGAACGGGTTCCCCGGGACCGGGATCGACGAGATCGGGGAGGCGGCCGGGATCACCGGGCCGGGGATCTACCGTCACTTCTCCTCGAAGGACGAGATCCTCCTCGCCATCCTCGACCGGATCTGGGACCTGCTCGGCCCGGTCGTGTCCGAAGTGGCGTCCCTCGGCCCCGAACAGGCGCTGCGGCGGCTCATCGACGCCCACATCACCCTGGCCCTCGACCACCGTTCCGAGCTGCTGATCCTCGTCCGTGAGCTGCGTCACGTCCCCGACGACTACCGACGGGCGGTGCAGCGCAACGACGGACGCTACATGGACACCTGGGCCGAGACGATCCGCCGTGTCTATCCGCACCTCGGCGAGGGCGACGCCCGGGCGGCGGCCCGGGCGGTCACCGGACTGATCGGTTCACCGGCGGCCGAGCCTCGTTCCCGGCGAGTGTCGAAAGAGCGATACCGGGAGATCCTCGCCGCCATGGCCTGGGCCGCCCTGGCAGGATTGGAAGACGAACCTAGGAGGAGCTGATGCGTACGATCGTTCCCGCCGCCGAGCTGGCCGACCACGTCGGATCCGAAGTCGGTGTGTCCGACTGGTTCACCATCGACCAGGCCAGGATCGACGCCTTCGCCGATGCCACCGAAGACCACCAGTGGATCCACACGGATCCGGAACGGGCGAAGGCCACGCCCTGGGGCACGACCATCGCCCACGGCTACCTGACGCTCTCGCTCCTCCCGCACCTGTTGGGCCAGTCGGGGATCGCGCCGGAGGGGACGGTCATGGCGATCAACTACGGATCCGACCGGGTTCGGTTCCTCCAGCCGGTCAAGGTGGGGAGCGCCATCAGGGCCCGGGCGGTCCTGTCGGAGGTGACCGAGAAGAGCCCGGGCCAATGGCTGACGAAGTTCAGCGTCACCGTCGAGATCCAGGGTGAGGAGAAACCGGCGATGGTGGCCGAGACCCTCACCCTGTTCATCACCCAGGGATGAGCCGGGGCCACCAACGGGTTGGCAACGGTGCGACCCGTCGACCGAGGAGCAAACCATGAGAGAAGCCGTCATCGTCTCCGTCGCCCGCACCGGGATCGGCAAGGCCTACCGGGGAGCCTTCAACGACACCGAGGCACCCACCTTGGCCGCCCATTCCCTCCGTCACGCCGTCGCCCGGGCGGGACTGGAACCGTCCGAGGTGGACGACGTCATCCTCGGATGCGCGATGCAGCAGGGCACCCAGGCGATCAACGTCGCCAGGATGGCGCTCCTCGCCGCCGGGTTCCCGCCTTCGGTGCCGGGGATGAGCATCGACCGCCAGTGCTCGTCGGGGCTGATGGCCGTCGCCACCGCCGCCAAACAGATCGTCGTCGACCGCATGTCCGTCGTGGCCGCAGGCGGAGTCGAGTCGATCAGCCTGGTCCAGAACGACGGTTGGCGTCAGGATCGTCTCATCGACCCGAACGTGATCGCGCACAGCCCCCACGCCTACATGCCGATGATCTCCACGGCCGAGGTGGTGGCCCGGCGGTACGGGATCAGCCGTGAAGTCCAGGACGAATACGCACTCCAGTCCCAGCAGCGCACCGCCGCCGCCCAGGCCGCGGGGATCTTCGACGACGAGATCGTCCCCATCACCGTGACGAAGAAGGTGACGGACCGAGAGACCGGCGAGGTGACCGAAGAGGAGGTCACCGTCACCAAGGACGAAGGGAACCGGCCCGACACCACGTTGGAGGGCCTCGCCAGGCTCCAACCGGTCCAGCCCGACGGCACGGTGACCGCCGGCAACGCCAGCCAGCTCTCCGACGGCTCGGCCGCGGTGGTGGTGATGGAGGCCGGCGAGGCGGAGCGGCGGGGCCTCGAACCCCTCGGGTACTACCGGGGCATGGCCGTCGCCGGGGTGGAGCCCGACGAGATGGGGATCGGACCGGTCTACGCCGTCCCCAAACTCTTGGACCGGTTCGGTCTCACCGTCGAGGACATCGACCTGTGGGAGCTGAACGAAGCCTTCGCCGTCCAGACCGTCTACTGCCGTGACGAACTGAAGATCCCCAACGAGATCTTCAACGTCAACGGCGGGGCCATCTCCATCGGCCACCCCTACGGGATGACCGGCGCCCGCCAGGTGGGCCACGTCCTGTTGGAGGGGAGGCGCCGCAACGCCCGCTACGTCGTCGTCACGATGTGTATCGGCGGCGGCCAGGGGGCGGCCGGACTGTTCGAGGTGGCGTGAGATGAGGGCCCTCGTCTGCCGTGAGCTGGGTCCGGCCGACCGCCTCAGGATCGAAGATGTGGCCGAGCCCGAACCGGGGCCGGGTGAAGTGGTGGTCGACGTCGCCGCCGCCGGCCTCAACTTCCCCGACACCCTCATCATCCAGGGCAGCTACCAGTTCCAACCGGAGCTGCCCTTCACCCCGGGCGCCGAGGCGGCGGGGACGGTATCCGCCGTCGGGGAGGACGTGACGGGCGTCGCCGTGGGAGACCGGGTCGTCGCCTTGGGTCTGTTCGGTGCGTTCGCCGAGAAGTGGAAGGTCCCGGCCGACGGACTCATCCCCATCCCCGAGGCCATGACCGAAGAACAGGCGGCCGGGTTCGGGCTCACCTACGGCACCGCCTACCACGCCCTCAAGGACCGGGCCGGGCTGGAGGCGGGCGAGGACCTGATCGTCCTCGGAGCGGCCGGTGGGGTGGGCTCCGCCGCCGTCGAGATCGGCAAGGCGATGGGCGCCCGGGTGATCGCCGCCGCGTCGACCGACGAGAAGCTGGCGTTCTGTCGGGAGCTGGGAGCCGACGACGTGATCAACTACGGCACCGAGGACCTGAAGACCCGGATGCGGGAGCTCACCGGCGGCAAGGGCGCCGACGTCGTCTACGACCCGGTGGGCGGCCCGTACACGGAGCCGGCCCTCAGGTCGACCGCCTTCGGCGGACGCTTCCTCGTGATCGGGTTCGCTTCCGGGGAGATCCCCGCCATCCCCCTCAACCTCCCGTTGCTCAAGGTGAACTCGATCGTTGGGGTGTTCTGGGGGTCCTGGTCACGGCGGAACCCGGCGGCGTCGCAACGCAACTTCGCCGAGCTGGTGCAGATGGTCGAGGAGGGACGGCTGTCGCCCCGGGTCACCCAGGTCTTCGACCTCGACGACTTCGTGGAGGCCTTCGCCACGCTGAGTGGACGCCGGGCGATCGGAAAGGTGCTGCTCCGTCCCTGAAGCGCGCCGAACCTGGTTTCATGGACGGATGAGGCGGTTCTTCCGGCGGCTCGGCGACGCCCTCCGTACCCAGTGGGAGGAGCTGGGCAGCCTGGGGCGGGCCGCCCTCGCCGGCATCGTCGTGTCGCTGGGGGTGGCGGTCGTCCTCGGCTTCTCCATCCCCGCGGCAGCGGGGCGTCACCTGCTGGAGGCCCGGGCCGACCAGATCGAAGCCACCGTCCAGCATTTCGCCGACCGGGGTCTCGTCCCCACCCGGATCGGTGAGGCGACCCCGGAGTTCGACGACCTGGTCCGCCTGAGGCTGCTGGGGGGCGATTCGGTGCGGGTGAAGGTCTGGAACCTCGACGGCACCATCGTCTACTCGGACGTGCCCGAGCTGATCGGCGACCGGTTCGGGTTCAGCCACCACGCCGTCACCGCCCCCTCCGGGGAGCGTTCGATCGGCGTGTCACGACTGGAGGAGCCGGAGAACGCCTCCGAGCGCGAGTTCGGGCAGCTCCTCGAGTTCTACTTCCCCGTGTTCGACGCCAACGGCGAGGTCTTCGCCGTGTTCGAGGTGTACCAGACCGCCGACTCCTACGTGAACACCGTCTCCCGCATCCGGCGCAACGTGTGGCTGAGTATCGGATCCGGTCTCGGGTTCCTCGCCCTCTTCATGGGGGCGTTGACCCTCGCCGTCGCCGGCGTCGCCAACCGTGGCCGCCGCCAGGCGGAGGCGCTGCTGTCGGCCCTGTCCCGGGCCCAGGAGTTGGAACGCAAGCGGACGGTGGGGGCGTTGCACGACGACATCGGCCAGCCGCTCTACCGTCTGCTGTACGGGCTGGAGGGCTGCAAGGCCCGCCTCGCGCCGGGCGACCCGGTGCGGGAGGAGCTGGAACGGCTGGAGGTGCTGGTGCGGGACATCGACCGGACCCTCCGGGCCGAGCTCCGCAAGCTCCACCACGGAGCCCCCGACGACCTGGGTCTTGGACCGGCGCTGGAGGAGCTGGCCAGGACCATCTCCGAGGAGGGGGAACTCGCCGTCGAAGTGGAGGTATCCCTCTCCCGGGATCCCGACCCCGACGCCCGGTCGGCGCTGTACCGGGCCGTCGCCGAAGGGCTCCTGAACGTCCGTCGCCACGCCAAGACGTCCCGGGCGACGGTGCGGGTCGTCTCGGAGGACGACAAGGTGGTGGCCGAGGTGTCCGACGACGGGGTGGGGCCGGGACGTCGGGAGGGTCTGGGGATCGTCACTACCCGGGAACGGCTCGAAGCGGTAGGCGGGGGGTTGGTGGTGGAGCGACGCCGGGGCGGCGGTACCGTCTTCCGGGCCTGGGTACCGGCGACCGGGGAGGATTCGACGTGAAGGTGATCATCGCCGACGACCATCGCATCGTACGGGAGGGCCTCCGGTGGATGCTCGCCGACCGTGACGACATCGAGATCGTCGGGGAGGCGGAGAACGGCCGGGAGCTGCTGAAGCTGGTGACCGAGACCGAGGCGGACATCTGCCTCCTCGACGTGCGCATGCCCGAGATGGGCGGGTTGGAGGCGTTGGAACGGTTACGGGAGGTGGCTCCCGGGCTTCGGGTGATCATCCTCACCATGCACGACCAACCGGCCTATCTGCGTCGGGCCATCGAGCTGGGTGCGTCCGGGTACGTGCTGAAGAACACCGGCCGTGACGAGCTGATGCGGGCGTTGGAGGTGGTCGCCCGAGGGGACGCCTACCTGCAGGGGGAGCTGACGCGTCCCCTCGTATCCGAACTGGTCGGGGACGACGAGGGACGCAGACTCCTCGACGAGCGGGAGCGGCGGGTGTTGCAGCTCGTCGCCCGGGGACTCGACAACCGGGCCATCGGCGAGGAGATCGGTATGTCGGAGGCCACGGTGAAGAACGTGCTCGGGTCGGTGTTCGATGCCCTCGGGGCGAAGACCCGGGCGGAGGCGGTGGCGGTGGGGCTCCGCCTCGGCATCATCGAGTGATCATCCGCGGCCGAGCCACGTCTCGATCCCGGTCCGGCGGGTCCGGTCGACGAGTTCGACCCGCAACCCTCCCGGCAGCCGATGGTAGGTGAAGCTCTGCAGGCCCGGGGTGTCGTAGGTGACTTCGACCGGGGCCCCACGGTCGGTGAGACGGGCGGCCGCTTCGGCCAGGTGGTCGACCCAGACACCGACGTGGTGGATCCCCGGTCCGGTCTCCCACGGGGTCCCCGGGACCTGTTCGATCAGTTCGAGATGGGGCGGCCCCTCCACGGAGTACACGAATCGCAACTCGGCTTCGAAGGTCCCGTCGGGACCCCGGAAGGTTCGGCGTCGGATCTGGGGGGTGGGCCAGGTGAGGCTCAGGGCTGCGCCGAGCTCGGCCATCGCCGTTTCGAGTTCGGGCACGACGATCCCCACGTGATAGACGTCGTTCCAGTCGATCGGAGTCATTTCACCCTTCTTCGCCGACATCCGCCGAGGTCGGGAGCTAGCATATCGCCCCAACGACTGAAAGGATCTGATGATTAGAGGATATGTAGATCCTGGTTTCTCTGCCGTCGAGGAAGCTTTCTCCGCCAACTTCACCGAACGGGGCGACACCGGCGCCGCCGTCACCGCCTACGTCGACGGGCGCAAGGTGGTGGACCTGTGGGGTGGGGAACGGGCACCCGGTGCCGAATGGGACGAAGACACCGTCGTCTTGGTCTGGTCGGCGACGAAGGGGATGACTTCCCTGGTGATCCAGCGGCTCGTCGACACCGGGAGGCTCGACCTCCACGCCCCCGTCACCCGCTGGTGGCCCGAGTTCGGGACCGGCGGAAAAGAGGACGTCACCGTGGCCGACATCCTCACCCACGGTGCCCGCCTCCCCTACCCGCCCGGCTACGAGGCCGTCGCCACGGCCGACGGACCCGCCGGATGGGATCGGGTCGGAGACCTCACCGCCCTGTTGGAACGAGCCGAACCGGTGCTGCCCCCCGGCGCCCACGGATACCACGCCATGACCTTCGGGCTGTTGCTCAACGAGGTCGTGCGCCGGGCGACGGGCGGCACCATCGGCGAGATCTTCGCCTCCGAGATCGCCGGACCCCTGGGGCTCGACCAGGCCTGGATCGGCCAGCCACCCGAGGTGGATCCCCAGGTGGCGGAGCTTCACCTCACGGTGCCGCCACCACCGACCGACGACCCCGACTTCCTGGCGGCGATGGCGTTCGCCATGAGCTCGGAAGGTCCCATCGGGCGGGCCCTCATGGTGGGGCCGTCGGGGGCGATGAACTTCGCCGAGACCGGCAACGACCCGGGGTTCCGCCATGTCGAACACCCCGCCGCCAACGGGGTCGTGTCGGCCCGGTCCCTCGCCCGGATGTACGCCATGCTCGCCGCCGGCGGGACCCTCGACGGCGTCTCGGTCGTCTCCGCCGAGTCGGTGGAGTCCCACTCCGCCGAGCAATGGCGTGGAGAGGACGCCACATTCCTCGCCGAGAAGCGGTACGCCTTCGGATACATGCTCCCGGGCACTCCGACGGAGCGTTTCGGACCCGCCGAGAAGGCGTTCGGGCATCCGGGGATGGGCGGATCCCTCGGGTTCGCCGACCCGGAGGCCAACGTCGGGTTCGCCTACGTGACACGGCACATGGTGTTCGAGGTGGCGGTCGACCCGCGGGTGAACGCCCTCGCCGACGCCCTCTATGGTTGCCTCTGAGCGAGATCGGGTTCGACCCGAGTACCGGGAGGATTCGGCGAGGCGGGAGAGGTGACCCAGGTCGAGATCGCAGGGGTGGACGTTCCCACCGGCCACCTCATCGGAGACGAACGCATCGGTGGTGGACCCGGGTTCGCGGTCCACAGCCCGATCGACGGGGCGTTCCTCGCGGAGGTGCCCCGGGGCGGTGCCGACGAGGTCGACGCCGCCGTCGCCGCCGCCCGCGACGCCTTCCCGACCTGGGCCCGCCTGGGACCCGAAGGCCGTGGCGTCCTCCTGGATCGTCTGGCGGCCCTGATCCTCGAACGGGTGGACGAGATCGCAGCCGTCGAGACCCACGACAACGGGTCCCTCATCATCGGCAACCGACGCAACGTGATCCCGCGTGGTGCCCGCAACATCTCGTTCTTCGCCGAATGGGCCAGGGACCGGCTCGGCGGCGAGGTGATCGAAGGAGAAGCAACCCGGGACCACGTCCGGTACGAACCCGCCGGGGTCGCCGCCCTCATCGTGCCCTGGAACGCCCCGTTCATGTTGGGGACCTGGAAGGTGGGCCCCGCCCTCGCTGCCGGGAACACCGTCGTGGTGAAGCCGCCCGAATGGGCACCCCTCACCCTCTCGATGCTCGGCGACCTCGCCCTCGAGGTGGGGATCCCCCCCGGAGTGGTCAACGTCGTCCACGGGATCGGAGAGGAGGCGGGCGCGGCCCTCGTCCGGCATCCCGGGGTGGACCGGGTGTCGTTCACCGGCTCCACCGAGACCGGCTCGTCCATCGCCGAGGTCGCCGGCCGCCGTCTCGTCCCCGTCTCGATGGAGCTCGGCGGCAAATCCCCCTTCGTCGTCTTCGCCGACGCCGATCTCCAGGCCGCGGCCCGTACCGTCTCCCGGCAGTTCATCAACGCCGGGCAGGTGTGCCTGGCGGGGACCCGCGTCCTCGTCGAAGCGTCGGTCGCCGACGAGTTCTTGGAGATGGTGCGGGCCGAGACGGGGCGACTTCCGGTCGGGGATCCCCGTGACGAGGGGACGCGGATCGGGCCCCTCATCACACCCGAGCATCGGGACCGGGTCGACGGGTTCGTAGGTCGGGCCCTCGAACAGGGCGCCGAGGTGCTGCTCGGCGGGGGGAGGCACCCCTTCGGCGAGCTCTACTACCAGCCCACCATCCTCGGGGCGGTGGACCAGGACTTCGAGATCGTCCAGCGGGAGGTGTTCGGTCCCGTCCTCACCTGGCAGACCTTCACCGACGAAGACGAGGCCGTCGCCCTGGCCAACGGTACCGAGTACGGGCTGGCGGCGATGGTCTACACCCGCGACGAGGACAGGGGGATGCGGGTGGCCTCGGCGATCGTCGCCGGCACCGTCTGGGTGAACTGTTTCTTCGTCCGGGACCTGCGGGCGCCCTTCGGCGGAGCGCGTCGTTCGGGGATCGGTCGGGAGGGAGGCACCTGGAGCTTCGACTTCTACTGTGACGTCAAGAACGTCTCGGTGCGTCGCGGATCCTTCGAAGGAGGTACATCGTGAGTCTCGTCGGCTGGACCCTTCCCCTCAGTCCCACGGGCCGTTCCCAGCTCGTCCCTCCGCCTCCGTGGCACTACTCGGGGGAGATCATCGGGGTCGACTTCCAGACGGATCCCGACCGGGTCGCGGCCTACGTCCCCGACGGCTTCGAACCCAGCGCCGACGGGAGGGCCTCCTTCGTGTTCGCCGAGTGGTGTTCGGCGGCCGACGCCGACCCCCTCGTCCGGGACGACCCCGCCCGGGGACAGTACCGGGAGGCGTATCTGGTACTGCACGGCCGCTTCGCCGGGCGGCGGGCAGGTCGGGTGCCCTTCATCTGGGTCGACTCGGACCTGTCGCTGGTGCGGGGCCTCATCCAGGGGTTCCCGAAGAAGCTCGGCACCATCGCCATGACGAGGCCGGTGGAGCTGGGACGGGGCGGATACCGCAAGGAGCCGGGAGCCCGGTTCCGTGGGCACGTCTCCGCCCTGGGACGGCGACTGGTCACCGCCGCCGTCGATCTGGAAGGGACCCGGACCGACTGGTACCCGCCCGGGATCGCGACTCCCCTCCTCCACACCCGCCTCTGGCCGGGACTCGACGGCGGGGAGCCGGCGGTGTCGGAGTTGGCTCGGGCCACGATCGAAGGATTCGAGCTGGGGGAGGTGTTCGTGGGTTCGGCCAGCCTCGAGTTCGGCGCATCGGAGTTCGACGAGATCTCCGAGCTGGCCCCGACCGACGTCGGGGACGGATACGTGTGCTCGGTGGCGTTCAGCGTGACCGGTGGAGAGGTGGTGGGCCGGCCATGAGCGTGCTCGACGGACCGCGGGAGGAGCAGCGTCGGATCCTGTTCGAAGGGCGAGCCCACTGGGTGCGGCCCGACGGCGACGAGCTGGTGCTGGGCGACGGGCGGCGGATCCCCGAGATGGACGCCGTCTACCTGCCCCCCTGTGAGCCCACCAAGATCATCTGTGTCCACCTCAACTACGAGTCCCGACGGGTCGAGTTCGGGGCCCCCGAACTCGTCACCCCCACCTACTTCATGAAACCGACCACCTCCCTCGCCGGCCATCGTGGCTGGGCCGACCGTCCCCAGGGATGCCGGTACCTGAACTACGAAGGCGAGTTGGCGGCGGTCATCGGCAAGCCCACCCGGAACGTCTCCCCCGACGAGGTCTGGTCCCACCTGGCCGGGTTCGCCCCCGCCAACGACATCGGCCTCCACGACTTCCGGGACACCGACGCCGGGTCGATGCTCAGGGTGAAGGGCCAGGACGGGTTCTGTCCGATCGGTCCGGGCCTGGTGCGAGGGGTCGACGTCCGCCGTTCCACCCTGCGGACCTACCTGAACGGCGAGATCGTCCAGGAGGCGCCCCTGGCCGAGATGAACTTCGGTATCGACTACCTCGTCGCCGACCTGGCACGTCACATCACCCTCCTCCCGGGGGATGTCGTGCTGACGGGGACGCCCGCCAACTCCCGGCCGATGCAGCCGGGCGATGTGGTGGAGGTGGAGGTGACCGATGTCGGCCGCCTCAGCACCACCATCGGGGAGATCCCCGCTCCCCGCCACGAGGTCGGCCACCAACCCACCGACTCGAAGAACGTTCGTTTCGTGGCGTTGGGAAGCGACTACCGACGGATGCGCGAAGAAGAGAAGCGGCGGGAGAGGGAGGGCTGACGTGGCGCCCTGGGCGATCGGTGAGGTGGGCGACCGGGAGGGGGCCCTGGCGGAGACGATCGAACGGGCCCGGGAGCGGGTTCGCTTCTACGCCGACCTGCATGCGGGGATCACGTCGACCCGCCTGGAGGACCTCCCCACGTTCACCAAGGCGGACCTCCGACCCTACGGTCTCTTCCCCCTCTCGAGCGCGGCCCTGGCCGAGGCCCACCGGGTGTGTGCCACCTCCGGCACCACCGGCCCACGGTTGTTCATCGGGTATTCGCGTGCCGACTGGGAGGAGCGGGCTGCTGCCCGCCTGGCCCACCGCGCCGCCTACGCCGGGTTTGGGGCCGGTGACGTGATGCTGAACCTGTTGGGGTACGGACTGTGGGTGGGGGGCCCGGCCCTCGATCTGATGGCCAACGCCTCGGGGGCGGGGCTGGTGCCCGCTGGTCCCGGGGGGGGGGACCGGGTGTTCGCGTGGCTGGAGGAGCTGCCGATCACCGGGTTGGCGG
>WFOA01000018.1 GCA_015488325.1 Acidimicrobiia bacterium
ATGTGTATAAGAGACAGATCGCCGGTCGGGGGCTCCTGGCCGACGTACTGGAGCGAGGGGCGGAGGCGGCGGTCGACGCAGGTTTCGGCACCGGCGACGACCTCGAACGGTGCGAAGAGCGGGGACGCTCCGCCGGAGGCGACCCCGGGGTGATCAGCGAACTGGCCCTTCGGCGCGGTGGCCGCCAGCTCGGTTCCCTCGGAGCCGGCAACCATTTCCTCGAAGTGCAGATCGTCGAGTCCGTCCACGACGAGACCGCCGCCGAGGCGTTCGGGCTGGCCGAAGGAACCATGTGCATCATGATCCACTGCGGCAGCCGGGGTCTGGGCCATCAGACCTGCACCGATCACCTGAAGGTCCTCGGTGCCGCCATGGCCCGTCACGGGATCACCGTCCCCGACCGTCAGCTCGCCTGTGTGCCGGTGAGGTCGGCGGAGGGGGAGCGGTACCTGAAGGCGATGAACACGTCGGCCAACTTCGCCTGGGCGAACCGCCACATCCTCGCCCATGCCGCCCGGGAGGCGGTGGCGAAGGCCCTCGGGGTCGATGTCGACTCGTTGGGGATGCGCCTCGTCTACGACGTGGCGCACAACCTCGCCAAGCTGGAGCGGCATCCCGTCGACGGGACCGAACGGCTGGTGTGTGTCCACCGCAAAGGAGCCACCCGGGCTCTCCCGCCGGGACATCCCGACCTGCCGGAGGACTTGAGGTCGGTCGGCCAGCCGGTGCTCATCCCCGGTTCGATGGGCACGGCGTCGTGGGTGCTGGCTGGCGAACCCGACAATCCCGCCTTCAGGTCGGCCGCCCACGGCGCCGGACGGCTGATGAGCCGGAAGAAGGCCCTGAAGGTCAGTCCCGGACGGGAGGTCCGCCACGACCTGGAGGCACAGGGCATCAGTGTGCGCCCGGGATCCACCAAGCTGTTGTCGGAGGAGGCGCCGTACGCCTACAAGGACGTCGACGCGGTGGTGGACACCTGCCGGCTCGCCGGGCTGGCCCGCCCGGTGGCCCGCCTGCGGCCCGTCGGCGTCGTCAAAGGCTGACCGCGCCCGGCTCTAGCATTCGGCCGCGATGGTCATCTACGAGAACGAAGATCTGGCGGCGGTTCGCGCCCAGACGAGGAGGTACGTGGAAGAACGGGTGGTCCCCGTGGCCGAGACATGGGAGACGGAGGGTCGGGTACCCCGGGAGGTCCTCACCGAGATGGGGGAGATCGGGTTCTTCGGCCTGCGGGTACCCGAAGAGTACGGGGGCGTGGGGATGGGGCCCCTCGCCTCGCTCGTCTTCGCCGAAGAGCTGGGCCGGTCGACCTTCGGGGGGTTCTCCATCACCGCCCTCGTCCACACCGACCTGGCGATGCCGTATCTGCTCAACTACGGCTCGGAGGAGCAGAAGAAACGGTGGTTGCCGGCGATGGTGAGCGGGGAGATCATCACGGCCATCGCCATCACCGAGCCCGACGCCGGTTCCGACGTCGCCGCGATCCGTACGAAGGCGGTCGCCGACGGGGACGGTTTCCGGATCTCGGGGACGAAGATGTTCATCACCAACGGCGTGAACGCCGACCTCGTGTTCGTCGCCGCCCGTACCAACCCGGACGTCAAACCTTCGCGAGGGATCTCGATCTTCGCGGTGGAGCGCGGTGCCGACGGGTTCGACGTGGGACGGGCCCTCGCCAAGATGGGGTGGCGTTCCTCGGACACCGCAGAGCTCGTCTTCGACGACGTGTGGGTCCCGGCCGACCACCTCGTCGGAGAGCTCGACAGGGGCTTCTACGCCATCATGCGCAACTTCCAGAACGAGCGTCTCGTCCTCGGTGGGATGGCCCTCGGTGAGTCGACCAAAGCCCTCGAGCTCACGGTCGCCTACACGAAGGAACGACGTGTGTTCGGTGAGGCTCTGTGGTCGAAACAGGCGATCCGCCAGCGGCTGGCCGCCCGGTCCGCCGAAGTGGAGGCGGGCCGTCATCTCATCTACCACGCCGGCTGGCTGATGGAGCAGGGGGAGGACGCCACCAGGGAGATCTCGATGGCGAAGGCCTACCTCGGTGAGCTCGTCAACCGTGTCCTCTACGACTGTGTGCAGTTCCACGGGGGGATCGGCTACATCGCCGAGACGGCGATCGAACGGATGTACCGGGATGCTCGGATCCATTCGATCGGCGGGGGGGCCACCGAGGTGATGCTCGACGAAGTCGCCAAACGGATGTGAGGGGGGCGGTATCGTCGGGGCTCGATGAGCCGACCCGCCCTCTCCCGCCGCGACCTCTCCGACGACCCGATCGTCCAGTTCGGACGCTGGCTGGACGACGCCTCCGCCGCCGACATCGTCGAGCCGACCGCCGCGGTGGTCGCCACGGTCGGTCCCGACGGGAGACCTTCCGCCCGGGCGGTCCTGCTGAAAGGTCACGACCGTCGAGGATTCGTCTTCTACACGAACAAACGCAGCCGCAAAGGTCGGGAGATCGCGACGAACCGGCACGTCGCCCTCACCTTCGTGTGGCCCTCGATTCAGCGTCAGGTACGGATCGAAGGCACCGCAGAGGACGTCGCCGACGCCGAAGCCGACGCCTACTTCGCCACCAGGCCGCCGGGGGCGAGGATCGGGGCGGCCGCCTCCCCCCAGAGCGAAGTGATCCCCGACCGGGCTTGGCTGGAACGACGGGTGGAGGAGCTGTGGAGGCAGCATCCAGACGGGGACGTGCCCCGACCCGCCCACTGGGGTGGCTACCGGGTGGTGCCCGAGACGATCGAGTTCTGGCAGGGGCGGGAAGACCGCCTGCACGACCGTTTCCGCTACCGGCGGACCGACGGCGGCTGGATCTTGGAACGGCTCGCCCCATGAGTCCGGTCCGTACACTCGTCCCGACATGCAGGTGACCGTGTTGGGTTCCAGCGGCTCGTATCCGGCACCGGGCCGCCCGGGATCCGGATTCCTGATCGAACAGGCCGCCACTCGGGTGTGGTGCGACGCCGGGCCCGGGACGTTCGGTGCCTTGGGTCTGCACATCCCCCTCGACGACGTCACCGCGGTGGTGATCTCCCATCGTCACGTAGACCATTGCATCGACGTCCTCGCCGCGTTCCATGCCTGGGCGTACCGCCCTGAGCCGCGTCACGGTGTCCCCCTCCTGGCACCGCAGTCGGTGATCGACGCCCTCGCGGGGTTCGTCGACCCGGGGTCGGGTGGTCCGTTCGCTCACGTGTTCGACCTCCGACCGGTCGAAGGGGGCGAGCGGCTCGTGCTCGGCGATCTCGACGTCGAGTTCTTCGAGACCGACCATTCGGTCCCCACCGTCGCCAGTCGCTGGACCGACGGGGCACGAACCCTGGCGTACTCGGCCGACACCGGCCCCCGGGGCGACTGGCCGCAGGTGGCGACCGACGCCGACCTGTTCCTCTGTGAGGCCACCTACCAGGCCGACACCGAAACCGACTACCCCCATCACCTCCGGGCCGCCGAAGCAGGGCGCATCGCCCGGGCAGTGGGGGCTCGCGCCCTCATGTTGACCCACGTCCCCCCCGACCTCGATCCGCTGCGGTCGGTGGAGGAGGCGGAGACGACCTTCGGGCGCGAGGTGGCGCTGGCGGTCCCGGGGACGAGACACCGAGTATGAGGGAGTGGCGATGACGAGGGAACGACCCCCCGACGAGCTGAGACCGGTCCGGATCCACGTCGGCTACACCGACATGACCCCCGGATCGGTGCTGGTCGAGATGGGGCGGACCCGGGTCCTCTGTACCGCGGTGGTGGAACAGGAGGTCCCCCGCTGGATGCGGGATTCTGGCCGTGGCTGGGTCACCGCCGAATACGGGATGTTGCCGGGGTCGAGTCCCGAGCGGGTCCGTCGGGACGCCTACACGAAAGGGAGGGCTCAGGAGATCTCGCGGCTGATCGGACGGTCGTTGCGGGCGGTATGCGACCTGGAAGCGATGGGGGAGGTGATGGTGCGGGTGGACTGCGACGTCCTCCAAGCCGACGGGGGAACCCGAACCGCCGCCGTCACCGGGGCGTGGGTGGCCCTGTGGTATGCCTGTGTGGACGCCGTCGAATCGGGCGTGCTGGCACGCAACCCGGTGCTGGACCAGGTGGCCGGCATCTCCGTCGGGGTGGTGGACGGCGTCGTCCTCATGGACCTCGACTACGAGGACGACGTCGCGGCCCAGGTCGACATGAACGTGGTGATGTCGGGGTCGGGAGGGCTCATCGAGATCCAAGGGACCGCCGAGACCCGACCGTTCTCCCGCGCCCAGCTCGACGAGATGCTCGACCTGGCCGCCGGCGGCATCGTCGAACTGGTCGACGCCCAACGGAGGGCGACCTTCGGATGAGGCTCGGTCGTCTCGTCGTCGCCTCGAAGAACCCGGACAAGGTCCGCGAGGTCGCCGAGATCCTCGCCGAGCTCGGTCTCGGCACCGCGGTGGTGGGCGACCTGGACTGGCCGGACGTCGCAGAGACGGGCGAGACCCTGGCGGAGAACGCGATCCTGAAGGCGCGGACGGTGGCCGAGGTCACGGGGGTGGCGGCCCTCGCCGACGACACCGGTCTGGAGGTGGAGGCCCTCGGGGGAGCACCGGGGGTGCGGAGCGCCCGGTACGCCGGCGACGACGCGACCTACGCCGACAACGTCGCCAAGCTCCTCCGGGACCTGGAAGGTGTCGAGGACCGTAGGGCCCGGTTCGTCACCGTCGTGGCCCTGGCGACCCCCGAAGGCGAGGTGGTCACCGTCGAAGGGGTGCTGGAGGGGCGCATCACCACCGAAGGTCGTGGCGACGGCGGCTTCGGGTACGACCCCGTGTTCGAAGTCGACGGCCGAACGTTGGCGGAGATGACACCCGAGGAGAAACACGCCGTCTCGCACCGGGGGCGTGCCCTGCGTGCCCTGGTGGCGAGACTCCGCGACGACCACGACCCCGCGGGGTCTCGACGGTGAGGCAGGGGGCCGGCCGGGGTGGTGCGCGTGGCGGGAATCGAACCCGCAGGTCCCGGGCGGTGGTCCCGGTAGCTCCACCAGGGGCGCACGCGTCCCCGTTCCGGTCGGCTGGTGCGGTCACCGGTTGAGGGGTGCGGGCGAGAGGACTCGAACCTCTACGGGCAGTGCCCACCAGGACCTAAACCTGGCGCGTCTTCCAGTTTCGCCACGCCCGCAACCTGGTGGGTCGCCAGGGACTCGAACCCTGAACCTGCGGGTTAAGAGCCCGTTGCTCTGCCAATTGAGCTAGCGACCCGACGAGCAGTGTAGCCCGCCCCGCAGGCGGTCCCGAAGCCGGAATCCTGCGGGGAGCGCCACCTGTTGACAACCGTGGAGACCCCGGCGGGCTTCCTCGTCTGCGACAATGGGCTCGCCACGGGCTGTGGCGCAGTTTGGTCAGCGCACCTGCTTTGGGAGCAGGGGGTCGCCGGTTCGAATCCGGCCAGCCCGACCGGTTCGGCCGCGCCGATCGGCACGTTTCGACGCGGCGAGCTGTCAACCGGAGGGAGAGATCCCGCTATCCTGAGGTGCCACGCGGGTGTAGCTCAATGGTAGAGCCCCAGCCTTCCAAGCTGGTGGTGAGGGTTCGATTCCCTTCACCCGCTCGAGGGTCGTCGGTCGTCCCCGATCTGTGCCCCCGTAGCTCAGCGGACAGAGCAGGAGCCTTCTAAGCTCTTGGTCGGGGGTTCGAATCCTCCCGGGGGCGCCGGCCGCGGCCCTTGCATGGTGGCCGTAGCTCAGATGGTTAGAGCGCCAGGTTGTGGCCCTGGAGGTCGGGGGTTCGAGTCCCCTCGGTCACCCCACCAGCCCGGGAGGTTCGTCCGCTCGGGCCTGGAGCGTCCCCACCGATAGCGTTCCCCACCGACCAGGAGAAGAATCCCCGTGACCCCAACCGTCGTCGACGCCGGGCCCTTCGAGAAGCTCCTCCGGTTCACCCTCAGCGAGGAGGAACTGGAAGAGGCCAAGACGGCCGCTGCCCGTCGACTCGCCAAGGATCTCAAGATCAAGGGTTTCCGTCCCGGCAAAGCCCCTCGTCCGATCGTCGAGGCGACCGTGGGGAGGGAGCGACTCCGGTCCGAGGCCATCGAGGAGGCGCTCCCCGCCAAGCTGGGTGAGGCCCTCGCCGAAGTGGATCTCCGTCCCGCCGTCACCCCGTCCCTCGAGTCCGTCGACGAAGGCCAGTCCGGTGTGGACGTCGAGGTACGGGTCACCCTGTGGCCCACCCTCGAGGACGTCCCCGAATACCGGGACCGCACGGTGGAAGTCGGATCTCCCGACGTGACCGAAGAGGAGCTGGAAGCCCAGATCGAACGGATGCGCGACCAGTTCGCCCAGGTGGAGGTCGTCGACCGGCCGGCCGCAGAAGGCGACTACGTGACGATCGACATCGGTGCCACCTATGAGGGGGAGCCGGTGGAGGAGGCGGCGGCCCACGAGCTCCTCTACGAGGTCGGCTCGGGCGGGTTCATCGAAGGCATCGACGAGGTCCTCGTCGGGGCGTCCGCCGGTGACCAGGTCGCGTTCGAGGGTCGCCTTCCCCAGGGTTTCGGCGACAAGGCGGGACTCGAGGTGACCTTCGTCGTGGATGTGCGCGACGTGCGGGCGAAGGTGCTTCCCGACCTCACCGACGAGTGGGTGTCGGAAGTCACCGAGTTCGAGACGGTGGACGAGCTTCGCGACGCGCTCGCCGAACGGCTCGGCCTGGTGAAACGGAGGCGCCTCCAGGCGCTGTTCCGGGAACGGGCGCTCGCGCAGCTCGTCGACGAGGTCACGATCGAGCTCCCCGATGCGCTGGTGCGCGCAGAGATGGACGAGGTCCTCCACCGTTTCGCCCACCGTCTGGAGGAACAGGGCATCTCGCTGGACGACTACTTCCAGGTGACCGGCCAGGACCGCCAGGCGTTCGTGGACGACCTGCGGGCCCAGGCCGAACGGAATCTCCGAACCCGGCTCCTGCTGGAGGCAGTCGCCGCCGACGCCGGACTCGAGGTGTCGGACGAGGAACTCGACGAGGTCGTGTCGGCCATCGCCGCCCGCACCGAGGAGCCGGAGGCCTTCCGGGCGGCCTTCTCGGGATCGGTCCAAGAACAGTCACTCATCGGTGATATCCTGCGGAGCAAGGCACTGGACGCCATCGTCGCCGGGGCCACCCCGACCGACGAAGAGGGAAGACCCGTCGATCTCACGATCCCCGATGAAGACGAGCACGGTTCCGCCGACGGGGGAGACGACCTCGAAGAGGGCGTCGTCGAAGCAGAAGTGGTGGAGCCCCGGCCCGCCGAGACAGGAATCGTCGAAGCCGAGATCATGGACGAACAGGAGTGAAGACATGCGGGCAGATGGATACATCCCCGTCCCTTACGTCACCGAGCAGACCAGCCGGGGCGAGAAGACCTACGACATCTACTCGCGGCTCCTCAAAGACCGGATCATCTTCCTGGGTACCCCCATCGACGACACGGTCGCCAACCTCATCATGGCCCAGCTCCTCCACCTCGAGTCGGAGGACCCGGACAAGGACATCTTCCTCTACATCAACTCACCGGGCGGGTCGATCACGTCGCTGTTCGCCATCTACGACACGATGCAATACATCAAGCCGGACGTGAACACCGTGTGCATGGGGATGGCCGCCTCGGCGGCCGCGGTG
Organism: Acidimicrobiia bacterium; assembly: GCA_015488325.1. GTDB lineage: Bacteria > Actinomycetota > Acidimicrobiia > Spongiisociales > ZC4RG35 > S012-128. The sequence continues at coordinate 7,623 of WFOA01000018.1, forward strand.
GTCCTCGCCGGCGGAGCCCCGGGGAAACGGTACGCCCTTCCCCACGCCCGGGTGATGCTTCACCAGCCCCACGGCGGCGCCCAGGGCCAGGCCACCGACATCGAGATCCAGGCCCGTCTCATCGTCCAGATGCGGGAACAGCTCAACCGGATCCTCGCCGAGCACACCGGGCAGCCCTACGAGAAGGTGTCGGCCGACACCGAACGGGACTACTGGATGATGGCCGAGGAGGCCAAGGAGTACGGGGTCGTCGACCAGGTACTCACGCGGCGGGAACTCTCTGCGGTAGCCTCCAGCTAGAGGAGGTACCGAGTGGCCAAGTTCGGTGAAGGCGGCGATCTGCTGAAGTGCAGCTTCTGCGGCAAGTCCCAGAAGCAGGTGAAGAAGCTGATCGCCGGGCCCGGGGTCTACATCTGCGACGAGTGCATCGATCTCTGCAACGAGATCATCGAAGAGGAGTTCTCGGGTGCCGAAGAGATCTCCTTCGCCGAGCTGCCCAAGCCGGTGGAGATCCTCGAGTTCCTCAACGACTACGTGGTCGGCCAAGACGCCGCCAAGCGAACCCTGGCGGTGGCCGTCTACAACCACTACAAGCGGGTACGGACGACGTCGCCCCGTCCCGAGGACGTGGAGCTGCAGAAGTCCAACATCCTGTTGGTGGGTCCGACGGGGAGCGGGAAGACCCTTCTCGCCCAGACCCTGGCTCGCCAGCTCAACGTGCCCTTCGCCATCGCCGACGCCACCGCGCTCACCGAGGCGGGCTACGTGGGCGAGGATGTCGAGAACATCCTGCTGAAGCTCATCCAGGCGGCCGACTACGACGTGAAGCGGGCCGAACAGGGGATCATCTACATCGACGAGATCGACAAGATCGCCCGCAAGTCGGAGAACCCGTCGATCACCCGGGACGTCTCCGGTGAAGGTGTTCAACAGGCGCTGTTGAAGATCCTGGAAGGGACGGTCGCGTCGGTGCCTCCCCAGGGGGGACGCAAACATCCTCACCAGGAGTTCATCCAGATCGACACGACGAACATCCTGTTCATCTGCGGCGGAGCGTTCGCCGGTCTCGAAGAGATCATCGCCAACCGGGTCGGTCGCAAAGGTATCGGGTTCGGGGCCGACGTCCGGTCGCGCAAGGACCGCCGCTCCTCGGAGTTGCTCCGTGAGGTGCTGCCCGAAGATCTGATGAAGTTCGGACTCATCCCCGAGTTCATCGGCAGGCTCCCTGTGGTCGCCACCGTGGAGGACCTCGACCGTGAGGCGCTCATCAGGATCCTCACCGAGCCCCGGAACGCCCTCACCCGGCAATACGCCCGGATGTTGGAGATGGACGGCGTGGAGTTGGTCTTCACCGCCGACGCCCTCGAATCGATCGCAGACCTGGCGATCCGCCGGGGCACCGGGGCGCGGGGTCTTCGGGCCATCCTCGAAGAGGTGCTCCTCAACACCATGTTCGAAGCTCCCTCCCGCTCGGAGGGAGGTCAGGTGGTCATCGACGCCGAGGTGGTCGCCAATCGGGTGAACGCCACCGTCCTGCCGATCGAAGACGTCGAACGTTCGGCTTGACCCCGGATAGGGCCGGGGACCCATTGTGCGTCGTTCCGGGATGTGGTGAAGTGCGGTGGGGATTCGAGGTTGAACCCGAACGAATCCCTGCTACACATAGTGGTATGACGACCACGGATCGTGGTCGTTTGGGGCAGTGAAGGGAGGCGTAGACCTCCGACCCGAGTGCGGTCACCGTGGGTCGGAGCGAGCCAGTGGTGAGACCGGCCCTCCCCACAGAACGCGGGCTATGAACGGGGAGGCAGGATGGAGAGGCTGACGACACGCCGCCTGGCCGCCGCAGGCGTGGTGGCGTTGTTGGTGTTCACGATCGGGGCGACGACGGCGACGGCCGTCGAGGACGTCCCTCCGCAGGAGCCGGTGTGTCCGGCGGCGCCGGCAGGTTCGATCGTGGTGGACCTGACCGCCTCGGGCAAGTTGTTCTCCTGGGCCAGCGTGACCCTGGCGACGGGCGTGCGGGTCCCGGTGACGGTCCCGGCAGGGACCTACGACATCCGGCTGACCTCCTTCGACCCCCACGTCAACGCCGAGGGTCACGTCCAAGAGTCACAGCTCGCCGAGGTCTACCTGGTGCGCGGCTTCTCAGGTGGCAGCCAGGTGTGGCAGTCCGCGTCGATCGGCGACCTCCCCGACACCGAGAACCTCCTCACCCAGACCGTGAACGTCGCGGTGAGCGTGCCGGCCCTCGACGCCGTCGAACCGTTCCAGTCCGCCTACCCGGACAAGTCGTCACCGAACTCGATCGAGCCGGTGTGCATCGCCTTCATCCCGGTGAGCCAGCCGACCACGACGACGACGGCTCCGACGACGACGACGACGGTGCCTGAGACGACGACGACGGTGCCTGAGACGACGACGACGACGGCTCCGACGACGACGACGACGGCTCCGACGACGACGACGACGGCTCCGACCACGACGACGACGGCTCCGACCACGACGACGACGGTGCCCGAGACGACGACGACGACGGCTCCGACGACCACGACGACGACGGTGGCCACCGGCCAGATCGGCGACAAGGTCTGGTTCGATGCCGACCGTGACGGTCGCCAAGGACCCGACGAGCTGGGGATCGAAGGTGTGAAGGTCGAGTTGATCGACGACGAGACCGGGACGGTGGTGGCGACCACCACCACCGACGCCACCGGCCAGTACCTGTTCGACGGGGTGGCACCCGGGACCTATCGGGTGCGTTTCACCGCACCGGTCGGATTCGTCGGCTTCACCGACCCGGACGTCGGGGACGACGTCCTCGACAGCGACCCGCTCCCGCCGGCAGAGGAAGCGACCGTCGCCGAGACGGCGAGCTTCGTCTTGGCGGCCGGCGAATCCAACCTGGGTATCGACGCCGGACTCGTCGTCCGAGTGGGCGGCTTCCAGGTCTCGACCACCACGTCGACCACCGCACCGCCGGCGACGACCACGCCGTCGACCCTCCCCTTCACCGGGTTCGACGGGGCCCAGGCGGGCCTGACCGGGATGGCCGCTCTGGCGGCGGGGCTCCTGCTCCTCGCCGTCGCCGGTGCTCGTCGGGAGGACGAGCAGGCCTGAGCGTTCCCTGCGAGCGATCGGAGAACGAGGACCCCGGAGGAGGCTCTAACCTCCGGGGTCCTCAACGCGTCGAGCGACGAGCGAACATGGAACCGACCTACAACCCGCAATCGGTCGAATCCCACTGGTACGAACGGTGGGAGACGGCGGGCATCTTCCGTCCCGAGTACCGCCCGGACGGCGAGCCCTTCTGCGTCGTCATCCCCCCTCCCAACGTCACCGGCTCCCTCCACATGGGCCACGCCCTCAACCACACGATCCACGACGTCATCGTCCGGCGAGCCCGGATGCAGGGACGTTCGGTCCTCTGGCTGCCGGGCACCGACCATGCCGGCATCGCCACCCAGAACGTGGTGGAGCGGATCCTGGCCGAAGAAGGCACCTCCCGTCACGATCTGGGTCGTGAGGGTTTCGTCGAACGGGTGTGGGAGTGGAAAGAACGCTACGGAGGACGGATCACCGCCCAGATCCGACGGATGGGGAACTCGTGTGACTGGACCCGGGAACGGTTCACCCTCGACGCCGGTCTGTCCCGGGCGGTGCGGGAGGTCTTCGTTCGGCTCTACGAGGAAGGCCTGATCTATCGGGGCAACCGGATCATCAACTGGTGTCCACGATGCGAAACGGCTCTCGCCGACATCGAAGTCGAATATGAGGAGGAGCCGGGGGAGCTGGTGCACATCTTCTACCCCTTCGTCGACGGGGACGGCGGGGTGGTCGTCGCCACCACGCGGGCGGAGACGATGTTGGGGGACACCGGCGTCGCCGTGCACCCCGAGGATCCCCGCTATGCCTCCGCGGTGGGACGGCGGGTTCGGCTGCCCCTGGTCGGTCGGGAGATCCCCGTCGTCGCCGACGACGCCGTCGACCCCGACTTCGGGACCGGCGCAGTGAAGGTCACCCCCGCCCACGACCCCACCGACTTCGAGATCGGGGAGCGTCACGGCCTCGAACCGGTCCAGATCCTCGACGAGCGGGCCACCGTGACCTCCGCCGGCGGGCGGTTCGCCGGCCTCGACCGGTTCGAAGCTCGGGAGGCGGTGAAGTTCGCCCTGGCCGACGAAGGAGTCCTGGAGAAGGTGGAGGACCATCGGCACGCCGTCGGTCACTGCTACCGCTGCGGAACGGTGGTGGAGCCCTACCTCTCCCTCCAGTGGTTCGTCGCCGTCACCGACCTGGCCCGCCCGGCGATCGAGGCGGTCCGCAACGGCGAAAACCGGTTCATCCCGTCCCGGTGGGAGAAGAGCTACTTCCACTGGATGGAGAACCTCCGGGACTGGTGCATCAGCCGCCAGATCTGGTGGGGTCATCGCATCCCGGCGTGGTACTGCGACGCCTGCGGCGAGGTCGTCGTCAGTCGGGACGACCCGACCGACTGCCCCGCCTGCGGTTCGGGCGGGCTCCGACAGGACGACGACGTGTTGGACACCTGGTTCTCGTCGGCGTTGTGGCCGTTCTCCACCCTCGGCTGGCCGGACGAGACCGAAGACCTGAAGCGTTTCTACCCGAACTCGGTGCTGATCACCGGGTTCGACATCATCTACTTCTGGGTGGCGCGGATGATGATGATGGGCATCCACTTCCTCGGCGACGTGCCCTTCCGGGAGACGATCATCCACGGGCTGTTGCGCGACGCCGAAGGCAACAAGATGTCCAAGTCGAGGGGGAACACCATCGATCCCCTCGACGTCGTCGAAGAACACGGCGCCGACCCGCTTCGGCTCGCCCTCATCCAGGCGGCGAACCCGGGACAGGACGTTCCCCTCGACATCGAATGGGTGGTGGGCGCCCGAAAGTTCGGCAACAAGTTGTGGAACGCCATGCGGTTCACCCTCACCCACGTCGAACCGGGCAGCGTCCCGGCCGCGGGCGGATACCCGGACGACCCGACGCCCGTCGACGCCTGGGTGCTTTCCCGACTCGGTGACGTCGCCGCCCGGTTCGACCGGCTGTGCGACGAATACCGTTTCTCCGATGCCTTCGGGCTGCTGTACAACTTCGCCTGGTCGGAGGTCTTCGACTGGTACCTGGAGATGTCGAAGGTCGAGCTCGCCTCCGACGATCCGTCCCCGTCGACTCGAGCCACCCTGGGTGTCGTCATGCGGGACCTGCTGAAGCTGTTCCACCCGGCCATCCCCTATCTCACCGAGGAGCTGTGGTCGAACCTGGTCGGGGAGGGGCTGCTGGCAGGAGCCGATTGGCCTGAAATCCCCGCCTTCGACGGCCCCGAGGCGATGGAGGACATCCAGAACCTCATCTCGGGGATCCGGCGCTTCCGGTCCGACCAGGGTCTCTCGCCCCGCCGGCGCCTCCGCCTCAAGCTGGCGGACCCAGACGGGATCGTCGAGACCTGGGGCGAGCGTCTGGTGTCCACCCTGGCCAAGGTGGAGGTCGAACGGGTCTCGTCGGCGCCGGAGGAGGGGCACACCAGGATCCTCGCCGGACGGCTCGAAGGTTTCGTCCCCCTCGAAGGAGTGATCGACCTGGAAGCCGAACGGGCACGCCTCGACCAGGCGATCGCACGGGCCGAGGCGGACCTCCGGCGTGTCGCAGCCAAGCTCTCGAACCCGTCGTTCCTGGAACGGGCACCGAAGGAGGTCGTCGACAAGGAGAAGGCGAAGCGCGCCGAACTCGACGACGTCCTGGCCCGGCTCCGCCAGCAGCGATCGATGCTGTGATCGGCGACTACGACGACGCCCTCGCCTACCTCGACGACCACATCGGTCGGGGGATGCGTCCCGGTCTGGACCGCATCCGGGATCTGCTCGAGCTGATGGGGGATCCCCAGGACGCCTATCCGATCATCCACGTGGCCGGGACCAACGGCAAGACTTCGACGACGCGGATGCTCGGCATCCTCGCCCTCGCCCACGGCCTCACCTCGGGCACCTTCACCTCGCCGCATCTGGAACGAGTCGAAGAACGGATCACGGTCGCAGGCCGCATGCTCGACCCGGACGAGTTCACCCAGGCCATCGCCGACGTCGCCGCCTTCGCCGACATCTACGAGGAACGCACCGGCCGGACGCTCACGTACTTCGAGTTGGTGACCGCCGCAGCGTTCTCGTGGTTCGCCACGGAGGCGGTGGACCTCGGCATCGTCGAAGTCGGGCTGGGAGGTCGCCTGGACGCCACCAACGTCGCCCACGGCGCCGTGTCGGTGGTGACCGGGATCGGACTCGACCACACCGAGATCCTCGGCGACGACCCGGTGGCCGTGGCGAACGAGAAGATGGCCATCTTGGAGCCGGGAACTCCCCTCGTGGTGGGTCCGCTGCTGCCGGAGGTGGCCGAGGTCGCCGACCGGATCTGCCGGGACCGCGACGGACGGCTCGTCCGGTACGGCCACGAATTCGCGGTGGAGGAGGCGGTCCGGGCGGTAGGGGGGTGGTGGGTGACGGTCGACGGACTCTACGACACCTACGACGACCTCTACCTGCCGGTCCACGGCCGTCACCAGACGATCAACCTCGCCGTGGCCGTCGCCGCCTTGGAGGCCCTGTTCGGGCGGGCCCTCGATGGTGACGCCCTGGCGGAGGCGGTTCGCGCGATCACCCTTCCCGGGCGGATGGAGCCGATCTCCCACGGCCCGCTGGTCCTCGTGGACGGCGCCCACAACCTCGACGGATACCGGATCCTCGCCGCCGCCCTCGCCGAGGAGTTCCCGACGACCCGCTGGGTCCTCGTCACGGCTTCGATGAAGGACAAGGACGTCGGCGGTCTCGTCGAGGCCCTCACCGGCCGGGTGACCGCCGTCGTCGCCACCCGGGTCACGTCGAGCCTGCGGGGGATGCCCGTCGACGACCTCGTCTCCCTCCTCGAAGGCCGGGCCGGTGTCCCGGTCGAGGCCGTGCCCGAACCCGGGGCGGCGGTCGAACGGGCGCAGGCCCTCGCCGGAGAGGACGGGGCGGTCCTCGTCGCCGGCTCCCTGTACCTCGCCGGCGAAGTCCGAAGTCACCTCGTCGGTGCCGCGCCCGTCCACGGCGGCGAACGGTGAACGGGTTTGAGCCGGAGCCGGGGCAGGTTCTACCGTGACCGCATGGCGATCGAACGTACTTTCATCATGGTCAAACCGGACGGCGTCGCCCGAGGGCTCGTCGGCGAAGTCATCTCCCGTTTCGAGCGAAAGGGACTCGTCCTCGAACAGATCCGCAAGCTCACCATCGACGAGGCGATGGCGCGGCTGCACTACGCCGAGCACACCGACAAGCCCTTCTTCGGGGATCTGGTCGAGTTCATCACGAGCGGCCCGGTCGTGGCGATGGAATGGTCGGGACCTTCCGCCATCGCGGTGGCGCGCACCCTCATGGGCGCCACCGACCCCGCCCAAGCGGCGCCAGGGACCATTCGGGGCGACTTCGGGTTGGAGATCACCCACAACATCGTGCACGGATCCGACGGTCCGGAGGCGGCGGCACGGGAGCTCGAGATCTTCTTCGGGGACTGAGACCCGGGCGCAGATGACCGCGCGGCCGGGGAGGGCTACACTGGGCTGTCCGTCGATCCGGAGTTCCCCGGCTCATGGCTGATAGCCTCTTTGCGTTCGCAGGCCAGGACATGGCCATCGACCTCGGCACCGCCAACACGTTGGTGTACGTGCGGGGTCAGGGCATCGTGCTGAACGAACCCTCGGTGGTCGCCATCAACTCGGTCAACGGACGCGCCCTCGCCGTAGGGATGGACGCCAAACGGATGATCGGGCGCACCCCGGCGAACATCCAGGCCATCAGGCCCCTCCGAGACGGTGTCATCGCCGATTTCGACGTCACCGAGAAGATGCTCAGGTATTTCATCCAGAAGGTGCACCGTCGCCGGTGGGCCCGGCCGCGGATCGTCGTCTGCGTCCCGTCGGGCATCACCCCGGTGGAACGGAGGGCGGTGGAGGAGGCGGCCTACCACGCCGGAGCCCGACGGGCCTACACGATCGAGGAGCCGATGGCGGCCGCCATCGGCTCGGGGCTCCCCATCGGGGAACCGTCGGGATCGATGGTGGTGGACATCGGCGGTGGCACCACCGAAGTGGCCGTCATCTCCCTCGGCGGGATCGTCGTATCCCGGTCGATCCGGATCGGCGGCGACGAACTCGACGAAGCGATCATCGACTGGGTGAAGAAGGAGTACAACGTGCTCCTCGGGGAGCGGACCGCCGAGCAGCTCAAGATGGCGATCGGATCGGCCTGGCCCCGACCCGACGAACCCGCCGCAGAGGTACGGGGACGGGACCTCGTGACCGGTCTCCCCAAGACGATCCTCCTGTCGAGCCCCGAGATCCGAGAAGCGATCGAAGAGCCGGTCCAGGCGATCGTCGACGCCGTCAAATACACCCTCGACAAGACGCCGCCGGAGCTCGCCGCCGACATCATGGAGCGGGGGATCGTCCTCACCGGCGGAGGGGCCCTGTTGGAGGGTCTCGACCAGCGGCTCGCCAACGAGACCGGTATGCCGATCGTCACCGCCTCGAAGCCCCTCCAGTCCGTGGTGATCGGTTCCGGGAAATGTTTGGAGGAGTTCGAAGCGCTCCACGGCGTGCTCGTCTCGTCGTCTCGTCCGTGACCAGCCCGGGGACGGACCCGGGAGCCGACCATGCGTGAGTATCGAGACACCCGGACGGTCCCCACCCTGGTCACCCTCGTCGTCATCGGTTTCCTGGTGATGACCCTCGACATCCGAGCTTCCGGGGGAGGGTTCACCGGCACGATACGGGACGGCACCACCCGCCTGTTGGCCCCCGTCCAGCGGGTGGCGGCGGCGATCGTCAACCCTCTCACCGACTTCATGGAAGGCCTCGCCGACATCGCCGACCTCCGGGCCGAGAACGCCGACCTCCGCAGTCGGCTCGCTTCCCTACAGGCCGAACTGGCGTCGGTTCAGGACTCTCTCGAGCGCCTCGAGGTCCTCGAACGCCTCAACGACCTGACCTTGGACGAAGCCGACCTCGTCCAGACCCCGGCCAACGTGATCGGCAGGACCGACAGCTTCGACCTGAGCTTCCGGATCGACAAAGGCGAGGCCGACGGTGTCCTGGCCGGACATCCCGTCATCGACGAGAACGGCTACCTCGTCGGCCGGGTGTTGTCGGCGACCGCTCACGGTGCCGTCGTCGTACCGATCGTCGGCGATCGGGAAGCGGTGACGGTGGTCGCCGGAGGGAGGATCGGGTCGCTGTCGGCGATCCTCGGGAGCGGGCGGATGCGCCTCGACGTCTTCGACACTCCCGACCCGATGTTGGGCGGCACCCAGGTGGTTACATCCTTCCAGTCGGTGAGTTTCCCGCCGGGCATCCCGGTCGGTGAGGTCATCGAGACGGCGAAGCCGGTGGGGGGAGCCCTCACGGCCACCGTCGAACCCTTCGCCGACCTCTCCCGGCTCCGGGTGGTGGTGGTCCTCACCTGGCCGCCCGACCCGACCACCGCCACCGAAACCCCGCCGACCACCCTCGTCGACGAGGAGAACGGGGACCGGTCCGGGGAGGCAGGCGACGGCCAGCAGCCGGAGGGTGGAGGATGATCGAACGGCGTCCCGTCTTGACCGTCGTCATCGTGGTGGCCGTGGCGGTCCTCGCCCAGACGACGCTGTTCGCCCGGTTGCGCTTGGCGGGACTGGCACCGGATCTGGTGGTGTTGGCGGTCATCCTGGCGACACTGCGGCTGGGCGACATCCCGTCGCTCGTGACGGGCTTCGTGGCCGGGATGGTGATGGACGCCCTCGGGTCCAACGCCCTAGGGCTGCGGGCCGTGGTCCTCACCTTGGTCGCCTACATCGCCCTCCGGACCCGGGACCGGGCCGACGTGGGGCCGCTGGCCGTCGCCGTGTGGGTCGCCGGCCTCACGCTGGTCGGAGTGGCATTGCTGCTGCTCCTCGGTACTCTCTTCGATCAGATCGGCCTGACCGGAGGTGAGGCGTTGCGCCGACTCCTACTCGTTCCCCTCCTGAACCTGGTCGCCGCCCTGGTCGTCTCCCCCCTCACCGGCCGCATGTTGGATGCAGGGTCCGGCGGGAGGGTGCGCCTGTGAAGAGCCTTCCGCGGATCACCACCCTCGCCGTCGTCTTCTTGTTCCTGTT
>WFOA01000019.1 GCA_015488325.1 Acidimicrobiia bacterium
GACCCGGGGGATGGCGGGTCGCCCCCGTGGGGTCCGTCGGACCGTGGGGAGGGCCCGGCGAAGCCGATGAGGCCCGGGCGGGGCCGTGCTCTAAGCTGGCGGTACCCGACGCCGAGGGGAGTGTGATGTTTCGCCGGATCTGGGGCTACCTCAAACAGCTGTTCCGCTCGACCGCCGAACGGGCGATGGACCCCGAAATCGAGATCGAACAGGCCATCACCGAGGCCCGCCGACGTGACCAGGAGCTGCGGAATCAGGCGGCCAGGGTCATCGCCCACCGGACCCAGATCGAAGCCAAGATCGAGAAGGCGGCCAAAGAGGTGGGTGAGGCCCGGGAGACCGCCAAACAGGCCCTGTTGCGGGCCGAAGAGGCCCGCCAGCAGGGTGACGCCGCCGGGGTGGAGAAATGGACCCAGGCCGCGCAGAGTCTGGCGTTGAAGCTGCAAGCCGCCGAGGCCAACCTGCAGGGCCTGAAAGAGCAGTACGAGATCGCCATCGACCAGGCCGAGGACGCCAAGGCCGCCGTGCAGCAGAACGCGATGCGTCTCCAGGAGCTCACCGCCAAACGGATGGAGCTGTTGGGCAAGTTGCAGCAGGCGAAGATGCAGGAAGCCGTCAACGCCGCCGTGGAGTCGATCTCGGTGTCGTTGGAGGCCGAGGTGCCTTCCCTCGACAAGGTCGAGGAGAAGATCCAGGCCCGCCTCGCCCAGGCGAAAGCCGAGACCGAGCTGCGGGAGGCCACCCCCGAAGGGGCGGAGGCCGAGCTTCGGGAGGCGGTGTCCCTCGCCCAGGCCGACGCCAAACTGGAGGAGCTCCGCCGGGAGCTCGGCCTCAGCGGGTAGCCGCGGCGGGTCGTACCCGGGGTGCGGCCCCTCTAAGCTCCGTCCATGGCTGTCAGCACCGATCCCGGTACCGACCTCGCGCCGCCTCGCCGCCGGTTCGACCCGGTGCGGGTGATCCGCTGGCTGGGAGCGGCCCTCGCCCTGGGGACCCTGGGCCTCTGGTGGCTGTCCACCCTGCCCGGTCACTTCGAACCCGAGATCGGGCGCGAGGTCTTCGGCAACATCCCCACCCCGCTGAAGGCGGTCTTCTACGTCGGCACCGCCTCGTTCCTCGCGGTGTCCGCCTACCTGTATTCGCTGCGGGCCGCCAACTGGATGCGGGGCCGCAGCGAGCCGAGAACGGGGAGCTGGCGGGAGCGGTTCAGGCTCGCCGAGCAGGGCCTGGCGATGAAGACCCTGCTTCGGGACCGGGGAGCCGGGCTCATGCACGCCATGATCTACTACGGGTTCGTCGTCCTGTTCCTCGGCACGGTCACCCTGGAGATCCACAACCTCGCTCCCCTCCGATACAAGTTCCTCACCGGCGCCGTCTACCAGGGGTATTCGGCGGTGCTCGATCTCGCCGGTGTCGTCTACCTGGTGGGTCTCGTCTGGGCGGCGGTGCGGCGCTACGGCACCCGGCCGTGGCGGCTCCGCTCGAAGACGAAACCCGAGGACGCCTGGATCCTGGGGTTGCTCACCCTCATCGGCGTCTCCGGATTCCTCGTCGAAGCGGCACGGATCTCGGTGATGGGTCGCCCCTCCTTCGAGGTCTGGTCGTTCATCGGGTATCCGCTGTCGGCGGTCGTCGGTGCCGAATGGCATCAGGTGCTGTGGGTGGTGCACGCCGCCAGCTTCGCCGCCTTCCTCGTCGTGCTGCCGACCACCAAGCTGCGCCACATCGCCACCTCCCCGGCGAACCTGTTCCTCGCCCCCCGGGACCGGCCGAAGGGGGCGATGCGGCCGATGCCGAACCTGATGGAGGTCGAGGACATCGACGTGATCGGTGCCTCCACCGTCGAGGAGCTCACCTGGAAACAGCTCTTCGACACCGACGCCTGCACCGTGTGCGGGAGGTGCACGTCGGTCTGTCCGGCCAACATCACCGGGAAGCCCCTCGATCCACGGGAGATCGTGCTCAAGACGGGGGAGGTCCTCTCCCTCACCGGCCATCCTCCTGTCTCCCCGCCGGTCGGCTTGGACCCGGAGATCGTGGTCGACACCGACCGGCTCTTCGAGCGGATCACCTCCGAGGAGGTCTTCTCCTGCACCACCTGTCGGGCCTGTGACGAGATCTGCCCGGTCGGGATCGAGATCCTCGACAAGATCCTCGACATGCGGCGGAACCTGACGCTGATGGAGTCCGAGTTCCCCACCGAGCTGGGGAAAGCCTTCGTCGCCATGGAGAACCAGGGGAACCCGTGGGGGATGGGTCAGCAGGACCGGGCGGCCTGGGCCGACAAGCTCGACGTGCCGGTACGCATCCTCGGCGAAGACGGGGTCACCTCGGTCGAATACCTGTGGTGGGTGGGATGCGCAGGGTCCTTCGACGACCGGAACCTCCCCGTCACCCGTTCCATCGCCCGCCTGCTCCACGCCGCCGGAGTCGACTTCGCCATCCTCGGTCCCCGGGAGCTGTGCACCGGCGATCCCGCCCGGAGAGCCGGCAACGAGTACGTCTTCCAGCAGCTCGCCCTCCAGAACATCGAGACCCTCGACGACCTGGGGGTGAAGAAGGTCATCACCCAGTGTCCCCACTGCTTCAACACCCTCGCCCACGAATACCCCCAGTTCGGAGGCGAATACGAGGTGGTGCACTACTCCCAGTTCCTCGCCCAGCTGCTTCGGGAAGGGCGGTTGCAGCCGCCCCGGTCATCCGACGGGTCGGCCCGCCGGATCACCTACCACGACCCCTGCTACCTGGGACGCCACAACGACGTCTACCTGGCACCTCGGGAAGTGGTCGCCGCCGGCGACGTCGAGCTGGTGGAGATGCCGCGACATGGGACCCGGGCGCTGTGTTGTGGGGCAGGAGGCGCCCGGTTCTTCATGGAGGAACACACCGGGAAGAAGGTCAACGTCGAGCGGGCGGAGGAGGCGCTGGCCACCGGAGCCTCCGAGATCGCCGTCGCCTGCCCCTTCTGTTTCGTGATGATCGACGACGGCGTGAAAGAGCTCGGCCGCGGCGACGACGTCGCCGTCAAGGACCTGGCGATGCTGCTGGCCGAAGGTCTCCCCGCCGCCGAGGACGACTGAGCACCCCGACCGCCCTCGCGTACTAGTCCCTTCGCGCGGGATGCGAATCCCTCTCAAGTCGGGACCGCCGAGCCCGTAGCCTCATCGGTGGGCTGGAAGAGAGGACTGTCCGTGTCCCGGAAGGGAGCCTGCAGGAAAGGGATCCATCGGTTCGCATCTCCCGCCGACGCAGGTGCCGGTATCCGGCGTCGGGTCTGCGAGGAGTGCGGAGCGGTGACGATCGAGGCCACGGGAGAGTGGGGCGCCGCCGCCGAGGGATCGGTGGCGTTGGTCTCTCTCTTCGGTCGGGCGTCGATGTTCGCCGGCAACGATGAACGTGCATCGGACCTCCACAGGCCGGCGACCTTTGGGCAACCACGCAGGTGACCCGACCGGACAGTCGAGTGGGAGGTGATCGGAGCGGCCTCGGGCCGCTCCGATCGCGTCCCGATACCATGGGCCGGTGGCTCGCCTCCCCCTCGCCCTGCTGCTCGTGGTAGCCGCCTGCGTCTCGACGGCGGCACCGTCACCGACCTCGGTGGTGCCGGTCGGTGACGGCCCCCGGGTCGTCTCCGGTGCGACCACCACCGTCGTCGGTGCCGACGCCGCCCTCCGGCGCTTCGCCGAGTGCATGCAGGAGGGGGGCGTCGACGGCGCCGAACCCCGGGTCGACGCCACCGGGCGCGTGGTGCTCGCCGACCTGGTCAAGACCAACGACGTCGCAGACCCGGTGTTCCGTCGCGCCCTCCAGCGTTGCGGTGGGGTCCTCGTCGACGCCGGACTCCTCACCGTGGCCGACGACGCCGAGTTGGCGTCGGCGCTGCGGGACGACCTCCGCCAGTTCACGTCGTGCATGAGAACGGAAGGGGTGGAGGCCTTCCCGGCCCCGCTCCCGTCCTTCGACGGGACGGGCCCCGCCTTCGATCCGGAGGCCATTCCCTACGAAGACGCCGACCTCGCCGCCGCCCTCGAAGTCTGCCGGGCCCGGATCGCCGGGGGATGACCGTCACCGTCCCCGGCCCGTCTAGGGTGACGTGCCGACGAGGAGCCAGACGGTGCGTATCGGATTCCAAGGCGAAGCCTTCTCGTACAGCGACCGGGCCTGCCGTGACCTGTTTCCCGACGCCGAGCGCGTCGGCTTCGGGTCGTTCACCGCGGCGTTCGAAGCCATCCGGGACGGGGTCGTCGACCGTCTCGTCCTCCCGATCGAGAACTCCACCACCGGCAGCGTTCTCCCCGTCCTCGATCGGCTCCTCCCAGGGAACGTCCGTATCGTCGCCGAACATCTCGTCGAGGTGCGGCACTGTCTGCTCGCCTGCCCCGGGGCCCGGCTGGAGCAGATCCGCGTCGTCCGGTCCCATCCGGAAGCGTTGGCTCAGGCCGAAGCGATCATCACCCACCGGGGATGGTTCCCGGTTCCCGCCCACGACACCGCCGGGGCGGTTCGCCTCGTCGCCGAACGGGCCGACCCGACCGAGGCCGCCCTGGCACCGAGAGAGGCGGCCGAGCCCCACCGGCTGGTGGTGCTGGAAGAGGACGTGGTCGACCGGGAGCACAACACGACACGGTTCGTGGTGGTAGCTCCGGGCGTCCAGCCCATCCCCGCCGACGCCGACAAGACGTCGGTGGCGTTCACCACCCTGCACCAGCCGGGGGCGTTGGCCCTCGCCCTCACCGAGCTCGGACTCCGGGGCGCCAACCTCACCCGGATCGAATCCCGCCCCAGCGAAGAGGCCTGGAGGTACCGGTTCTTCGTCGACCTCACCCATCCGCCCGGGCCCGAGGGCGTCGCATCGGTCTTCGAGCCGCCCCCGGCGACGCTGACCGACCTCCGTTTCCTCGGGAGCTACCGGGCGGCCCGCTGACGCGGTTCCCCGCCAGCGTTCCGGCGAGCTCCTCCAGCGCCCGGAGGAGGGGCCGAGGCGGGGCGGATCCGGGGCGGGGTGGTGCCACCACCGGCGCCGCGGCAGCCGGTTCGAGCCCGGTGGCGCGCCGGACCGCACGGAGATCGGACGTCCCGCCGACCCGGTTGGCGACGAGGAGCGGCGGTGGCCCCTCCCAACGGTGCAGCATGGCGGCGGTGCGGACGAGGAGCACCGGTGCGGGGGTAGTCACCAGGATCGTCGGACCGGACCCGGTGGGGACGCGGGGGCCGACGTCGGTGACGACGTGTTCGAACCGTTCCCCGGCGGTGGCGAGGGTCCGGGCGAGCAGAGACTCCGACAGAGGGCCCGCCCCCGGAGCCAGATGGAGCACGTCGATGGGCCCGACCCGATCGAGGCGCATCCCGGCGGTCGCCGGGGCGAGGGCGAGGCGGAGGCCCAGGGCGCGACCCTCGAAGTCACATTCGGCCAGCACCGTCGGGGCACGCCCACCCAGGACCCAGGCGAGGGCGAGGGCGACCTCCGTCCGGCCGGGTGCTCCCCGCGGGCCGGTGACGGCGACGATGTCGACGGTGGGACGTGGCGGCGGAGGGGCCACCGCCGCGAGCTCCCCGAGGATCTCGAGGGCAGGTCGATCGTCTCCCACGATGAGGTCACACCCGCCTTCGGCGAGGAGACGTCGGCCGGGCCGGTCGCTTGGCGGGTGGACCCCCACCACGGCGAGGCCCCGATGCCGCCAGGTGCGGACGACGGCAGGGGTGAGCCACGGGGTCTCGCTGCCGACGACGACGACCCGTGCAGGAGGCGACGCTCGGGTGACGTCGGCGGGGTCGACACAGCGGGCGACGATGCGGGCGAGACCCGTGTTCCGTGCGGTGGCGACCAGCTCCGCCTCCCACGGACGGCCCCCGATGACGGTGGCGACGGGGATCGTCATCGCAGTTCGACCCGGGTGATCTCGGTGAAGGGGATGAGCACCGCCCCCGACGGCGTCGCCACCTCGATGTGGTCGAGGGCCACCGCCGGGGCTCCTTCGGCCGGTCGCCCGTCCCTCGTGTGCACGGCGACGACGACCCCTCGGTCTTCGGCGTCGAGGAGGCGGTCCCGGAGGGTGGAGAGCCGCCGGGCGGCGATCGCCGCCGCCCGCTGCTCTGCTTCGAGGACCTGGTCGAGTCGGTGGCTCAGGACCCGGCCGGTCTCCACCAGGTCGGGATGGAACATCTCGTCGAACATCGGTGACCATCGCAGCTCGCGTTCTGACAACCTATCGGTTCGACGAGGGTCCCGGGAACCCCGTTTTCGCGGTCTGGGTGACCCAATGTCCGGGCGTCGATACCATGCACGGTGAGGTGGCACCGTGGACTGGATCGACGTGGACATCCCCAAGCAGTGGCTCACGGTCGGCGACGTGTGCGACTATCTGGGCGTCACCCCACACGTCGTCACCAGGATGTTGCGAGAAGGCGAACTCACCGGGGTGAAGATCGGCCGGGAGTGGCGCATCGCCCGAACCGACCTCGAAGCGTGGATCAACCGGGCGCGGGGGGTGGATCCGTGACCGCCACGACTCCCGTTCACGACCCCGACGTCGCCGACCGGGACCTCACCGACGAGACGTGGAAGGTCGTCGTCTGGAACGACCCGGTGAACCTGATCGACTACGTCGCCTACGTGCTCCGCAAACTGTTCGGGTACTCGGAGCAGAAGGCCATGGAGCTGACGATGCGGGTGCACACGACGGGGCGGGCGGTCGTCCGTGACGGCCCCCGAGAACAGGCCGAGATGGACTGTTACCGGCTCCACCATCACGGCCTGTGGGCCACCCTCGAACGATGAGAGGGCCGTTTCGCCGTCGCGGCGACCGCGTCGAGATCCGCCTGGCCGACCACGAAGTCCAGCTCCTCGGCCAGCTCCCCCGCCTGCTGGAGACCGTCGGGTTGGTACCGGACGACCCGGCCGCGGACCGACTCGACGTCCCCGTCTACCTCGACGACCCGGACACGGACCGGGAGTACCGGCGATGGATCCGCGGTGAGCTCGACTCGGCCCGGGCCGCCGATCGGTCGGCCTTCGCCGAGCTGGTGGAGGCGGCCCGGACGGGAACGACGGCGTCGACGGAGGAAGCCGAGGCGTTCCTGCGGGTCTTGGCGGAAGGCCGTCTCGTCTTGGCGGCCCGCATGGGAATCGAAGTGGAGGACGACTACGAGCGGGTGTCGGCACCCGACGCGGCGGTGCTCGACTACCTCGGGGCCCTCCAGGCGCTGCTGATCCGCGAACTGTCGGCGTGATCAGGATCGACGACGTCGCCGTCGGCGGTGAAGGCGTCGCCAGGAGCGGCGGCAAGGTCCTGTTCGTCGCCGGAGCCATCCCCGGCGACGTCGTCGAAGTGGACGTCGTCCACGACGGCGGGAACTGGGCCCGGGCCGAGCTGGTCCGGATCGTCGAAGCGTCGGAGCACCGGATCGAACCGGCCTGCCGTCACGCCGGGCGATGCGGTGGCTGCGACTGGCAGACCGCCGGACGCTCCCTCCAGGCGGAGTGGAAGCTGCGCCTCGTCGAAGGTCAGCTCCGACATCTGGGCGGTCTGGAGGATCCCCCCGTGGACGGGGTGGAGCCGGTGGGTGAGGCCTTCGGCTACCGAAACCGTGTCGACTTCCGCAACTCGGGAGGCAGACCCGCCTTGCACGAACCGAACAGCCGTACCCTCGTCCCGCTGGACGAGTGCCTCCTCCCCGTCGGCCCCCTCCAGGAGGTGTTCCACCGGATCGACCACCTCGGAGGTGTGCGGCGCCTCACGCTTCGGGCCGGGGTTCGCACGGGGGAGCTCGCCGCCTACGTCGTCGGGCGGCCCCCACCGGGCGCCGAACGTCGCTGGGGGATCCCGGTCCGCTCCGGCGACCGGGGCCACATCACCGAAGTCGTCTCCGGCCACCGGTTCCGGATCACCGGCCGGGCCTTCTTCCAGGTCAACACCGCCGGGGCCGAACGGCTCTGCGAGCTGGTCACCGCCGAAGTCGGCTCGGGACGGAGTCTGGTCGACCTGTACGCCGGGGGAGGGCTGTTCGCCGTCACCGCCGGCGAGCGGTTCGAGACGGTCACCGCCGTCGAACGCGACCCTCGGGCCGTCGGCGACCTGGTCCACAACACCGGTGGGGAGGTCGAGGTGGTGGAAGGCCCGGTCGAGCACGTCGTGTCGGACCTCTGCGGGAACTGGGACGCCGTGGTGGTGGATCCGCCCCGCAGCGGGCTGGACCGCCGGGTCGTCGACGCCGTGACACGATGGCGGCCCTCCGTCGTCGTCTACGTGTCGTGTGACCCGGCCTCCTTCGCCCGTGACGCCCGGCGTCTCGTCGACCGGGGCCTGCGCCTCGTGCGGGTTCGGGTGGTCGACATGTTCCCTCAGACCTGGCACGTCGAGACGGTGGCACGGTTCGAAGGGTGACCGTGCCGGGGCGGGGGACATGCCCCCGCCCCGGCGTCGCCGAACGTTCGGTCCGGTCTCAGCCGGTCCGTTCGATCGTCACCCTGATCACCGGGTTCGACCAGTGGTGGAGTTCCGGGTCGAGGTCGCCGACCCCCTGGATGCCGGCGTGGAGGCGGATCACCCCGTGCTCGGCGAGGGCCGGGTTCGAGGTGCCGGACTGCCCGAGGCCGTCGCAGGGAGGCACCAGGTCGGCGTAGGCCTCGGTGTTGATCTCGGTGCCTGCGTCGTAGGCGTCGCCGTACACGGTGACGGTCTCGCCCACATGGCGGGGCAGGCGTGCACCGGCGACCCCGGCGAAGCCGTCGTTGGAGCAGATGATCATCCCCACCACCGACAGCCGTGGGGTGCCGCGACGGGCCGTGATGTCCACCGAGACGCTGGCTCCGGCCGCCACCGGAGCCGCGCCGGCGACCGCCACGGCGCCCACACCCCGGCGCCGGGACAGCTCGTCTGCGAAGACCCCCACCCCGCCGTTCTCGGCGAGCTCGCGAAGTCCCGCAGACGCGTGCCGTCCCGGATGGAACACCCGCCCGTGGCCCCGATGGGTGGCCACCACGAAGGGTGTCAGCAGCTCGTTGGCGGTCAGGTTGGTGATCGTGACCCGGAACGTGGCCGGCTCGTGGGCGGCCGCCGGGACCGCCAGGGTGGCGGTGAGCGCCACCGTCAGGATGGCGATGCCCCATCGCCTTCGCATTCCGTCCTCCTCGGTCGGGAGACCCCATCGTCGGGGAGGGATCTCACAGACCCGGGAACCCGTCCTGAACATTCCCTGAACGGCACCGGACCTCCGGTACGCAGCGGAGCCGTGTCCGTAGCATGGCGGTGGATGAACACCCGCCGTGCCCGCGACCACCGAGTCCTCGTCGTCGACGACGAGCCGGTCGTACGTGAGGTCGTCACCGCCTACCTCCGTCGAGACGGGCTCGTCGTCGACGAGGCCGCCGACGGGCCCACCGCCCTCCGCCTCGTCGAGACCTTCCGTCCCGACCTGGTGGTGCTCGACGTGATGCTCCCCGGCGTCGACGGGTTCACGATCCTCCAACAGCTCCGACGGGCCGGGGAGATGCCGGTGATCCTGTTGACCGCCCGGGCCGAAGAGCCCGACCGGGTCCTCGGACTGGAGATGGGTGCCGACGACTACGTGGTCAAGCCGTTCTCCCCCCGGGAGCTGGCCGCCCGGGTGAGGACCGTGCTCCGGCGGTCGGAACGTCCCGCACCCGTCCCCGAACGCCTCGAATTCGGGGAGCTGGTCATCGACACCGCCACCCGGGAAGTCCATGTGGGCGACCGGCAGGTCTCCCTCACCGCCCGGGAATTCGACCTCCTCGTCTTCCTCGCCCGGACGCCACGGCGGGTGTACTCCCGCGCCCAGCTCCTCGAACACGTCTGGGATTCGTCGCCGGAATGGCAGGACCCGTCGACGGTGACGGTCCACGTCCGTCGGGTCAGGACGAAGATCGAGGAGGATCCCGAGCGACCCCGCTGGATCACCACGGTGTGGGGGGTGGGCTACCGGTTCGAACCATGAGACGCCTGTGGGTGTTCGCCGGCGCGGTCGCCCTCGGCCTGGCGACCTTCGAGGTCGTGATGCGTCCCTCCGCATCCGACCGGGTCCGCCTCGCCCTCGTGTTCGCCCTCATGGGAGGGGCGGCGGCGGCGGCGGCATGGTGGATCCCGAAACGGGCGCGACGTTCGCGTTCGATCAGACGGACGGTGGCGCTGCTCACCCTGGCGGCGCCGGTGATCGTCGCCGTCGGTCTGGGAGCCGCCGCCGGTCAGATGTTCCTGTCCCCCCACGACCTGGGCCTCACCCTCGTCGTGCTCGTCTTCGGCCTGGCAGCCGGGGTCGCCTTCGCCTTCGCCGTTGCCGGGCCGTGGACGGAGGATCTGGCACGGATCGCCACCGTCGCCGAGCAGGTGGCGTCGGGGGACTTCTCGGCCCGCACCACGGTGCGCCGCGCCGACGAGGTGGGGAGGCTGGCGGAGGCGGTCGATCGGATGGCCCGATCCTTGGAGGAGGCGGAACGGAAACGCCGAGAGGACGAACAGGCCCGACGGCGGTTCCTGGTGGCGGTCGGACACGACCTCCGCACGCCCCTGGCGTCGATCCGCGCCGCGTTGGAGGGGATCGCCGACGGGGTGGTGGACGACCCCGTCCGGATGGTGGACGTCATGACCAGAGACGTCGCCGCCCTCTCCCGCCTGGTCGACGACCTGTTCCTCCTCGCCCGCATCGATTCGGGGGATCTCCGTTTCGAACCGGTCGACGTGGACCTCCGGGAAGTCGCCGACGAGGCCATGGAGCTGCTCAGCCCCCTCGCCGCCCGCCGGTCGGTGACGCTGCGGCTCGAGGCAGACCGTGCCGTCGTCGTCCCCGCCGGACCCGATGCGGTGGGCCGGGTCGTCCGCAACCTGGTCGACAACGCCATCCGTCACGCACCGCCGGGCAGCGAAGTGGTGGTGGCGGTGGCCGACGGCGACGACGGTCCGTCGGTGGTGGTCCGGGACTCCGGTCCCGGGTTTGCGGCGGCGTTCGTCGACCGGGCCTTCGAACGCTTCACCCGCTCCGACGACGCCCGGAGCCGGGACACGGGAGGCGCGGGTCTGGGGCTCGCCATCGCCAAAGGCTTCGTCGAAGCCCTCGGCGGCGAGGTCTGGGCTCGACCCGGCCCCGGCGGGGAGGTCGGGTTCCGCCTCCCGGGAGACGCCGGGTCCGAGGCGTCGAACCGTTGATGCCGGAGCGCCGTCGTCTTCGCCGTCACCTTCGAAGACGACGGCCAGAAATCCCCCCGTCTGGACGACGCGGCACCCGGCGCGCTGATAGGTTCGAGAGGAAGCGTCGAGTCGAGGAGGTTCGGATTGCAGATACGCATGAACGTCAACGGCCGGGCGGTCACCGCCGACGTCGAACCGAGAACCCTGCTCGTGCATTTCCTGCGCGACGATCTGGGCCTCACCGGCACCCACATCGGCTGTGAGACCTCCTACTGCGGCGCCTGCACGGTGATCGTCGACGGTCGCACCGCCAAGTCCTGCACGATGCTGGCGGTACAGGCAGACGGTGCTGAGATCACCACGATCGAAGGTCTCGCCGCCGACGGCGAGCTCCACCCCGTCCAGGAAGGATTCTGGGAACGCCACGGGCTCCAGTGCGGCTACTGCACCCCCGGCATGATCATGTCGGCCGTCGGACTGTTGTCCGAGAACCCGGATCCCTCCGAAGACGAGATCCGACACGGGATCGAAGGCAACATCTGCCGGTGCACCGGGTACCACAACATCGTCCGGGCGATCGAGTACGCCGCCGCCAAGATGCGCGGTGAAGAACCCGCCCCGGCCGAATGGGAGACCCAGGAGGTGACGGCATGAGTACCACCAGTGTGCTGGGTGGCGTCGTCAAGAGACGAGAGGATCCGGCCCTCATCCAGGGCACCGGACTGTACGTCGACGACGTCAAGCTCCCCGGGATGCTGTACGCGGCCTTCGTACGCAGCCCCTTCGCCCACGCCCGGATCACGTCGATCGACGCCTCGGCGGCCCTGGCGATGGAAGGGGTGGAGGCGGTCTACACGATCGACGACGTCCGGCATCTCGGCCCGGTGCTCGCCCAGGTCCCCATCGGCAAGGTGCGTCCGCTCCTCGCCGACGGCGTGGTCAACCACGTCGGGGAGGCGGTGGCGATGGTCGTCGCCAAAGACCGTTACCTCGCCCGTGACGCCGCCGACGCAGTCGAAGTCGACTACGAACCGCTGCCGGCGGTCGTCGACCTCAAAGAGGCTGCGACCGACCAACGGAAGGTCCACGACGACCTCGAGTCGAACATCCTCATGACCTGGGAGGCCGGTCCCTTCGGGGATCCGGACGCGATGGCCGAGACCCGGCGCAAGATCGACGAGGCCAAGGCTCGGGACGACACGGTGGTCGTGTCGATCGAAGCGGTGAACCAGCGGTTGATCGGAACCGCCATCGAACCCCGGGCGGTCCTGGCCGACTGGAACCCCGGGTACGGGCGGTTCACCGTCTACTCGTCGACCCAGATCCCCCACGCCCTCGCCGGTGCCATCGCCAAGACGTTCGGGGTGACCTACAACGACGTCCACGTCGTCGCCCCCGAAGTAGGTGGAGGCTTCGGTCTGAAGCTGAACATCTACAACGACGAGATCCTGGTGGCCTTCGCCTCCCAGAAGCTGGGGCATCCGGTGAAGTACACCGAGAGCCGTCGGGAGTCACCCAACTCGACCATCCAGGGCCGCGGTTGGATCGCCACGGCGACCCTGGTCGGCACCAGGGACGGGGAGATCTTGGGCTATGAGCTCCACGGCCTGTGCGACATGGGGGCCTACAGCCAGAACTTCACCGTCGCCATCCCCTTCCTGGGGGTGTTCGTGGCGTCGGGTCAGTACAAGTTCCCGACCCATGTGAAGTTGGACTGTGTGGCCACCCACACGATGACCACCGACGCCTACCGGGGTGCCGGACGCCCCGAAGCGATCTACTACCTGGAGCGGGTGATCGACGCCTACGCCCGCAAGATCGGGATGGATCCGGCCGAGGTCCGGCGGAAGAACTACATCCCCGCCGACGCCTTCCCGGGCGCCATCTCCCCGGTCGGGTTCGCCATGGACACCGGCGACTACGCCAAGGCCCTCGACGCCCTCGTCGAGAGCGACGGCTACCGGGAGATGCTCGCCGAACGTGACCGGATGCGGGCCGAAGGGAAACTGGCCGGAGTCGGCTTGAGCACCTACGTGGAGGTGTGCGGATTCGGGCCGTCGGGTCTCGTCGATCTCGGGTTCTCCTGGTCCGAATACGGTGCCCCCTCCGCGTTCAGCGGCAGCGGGCTCGTCCGGGTCAACCCCGATTCGACGGTGACCGTGATCATCGGCACCGGGCCGTCGGGCCAGGGACACCAGACCACCTGGAGCCAGATCGTCGCCGACCAGCTCGGGATCCCCCTCGAACGGATCCGGGTGATCCACGGGGACTCCGAAGAGTCGCCGTTCGGGGTCGGAACCTTCGGGTCCCGCTCGGCGGCGGTCGACGGCAGCGCCACCTTCGAGGCGGCGCAGAAGGTCCGGGCCAAAGCGGCGAAGATCGCCGCCCACCTGCTCGAAGCCTCCGAAGAGGACATCCAGTTCGCCGACGGCGGTGCCTTCGTGGCGGGCTCACCCGACCAGACCGTGAGCTGGGAGGAGATCGCCACGGTCGCCTACCAGCCTCACCGTCTGCCCGAAGGGGTGGAAGGTGGACTCGAAGCCCACGCTATCTTCAGCCCCGCCAACGCCACCTGGCCGTTCGGCGCCCACGCGGCGCTGGTCGAGGTGGACGGCGACACCGGCGACGTGCGGCTGCTCCGCTACATCACCGTGGACGACTGCGGCAACGTCATCAACCCGATGATCGTGGACGGTCAGATCCACGGCGGGTTGGCCCAGGGGATCGGCCAGGCCATGTTCGAGGAGGCGGTGTACGACGCCGACGGCAACCTGCTGACCGGTTCGCTGCTCGACTACGTGCTTCCCACCGCCGCCGACCTCCCGTCCTTCGAGTTGCACCGGACGGTGACGCCGTCCGACATCAACCCGCTGGGCGTGAAAGGGATCGGCGAGGCAGGGACGATCGGGTCGGCGCAGACGGTCGTCAACGCCGTCGTCGACGCCTTGGAGCCCCTCGGGGTCGAACACGTCGACATGCCCTTGAGGCCCAAACGGGTGTGGCAGGCGATCCAGGACGCGAAGGGAGGAAACTGATGTTCCCCAGGTCCTTCGAGTATGTGGCGCCCGCCGACCTGGCGGAGGCCGCGGAGGCGCTCGCATCGGCCGAGTTCGCCAAAGTGATGTCGGGCGGGATGAGCCTCATCCCGATGATGAAGCTGCGGCTCCTGTCCCCCGACCTGGTCGTGGACATCGGCAAGATCCGGGGCCTCGACCAGATCGAGGACCGGGGCGACGCCATCGCCATCGGCGCGCTCGTCCGCCACGCGCAGACGGCGGCCTCCGACGCCGTCCCGGCCGCATTGCGCACGGCTGCCGCCTGGACCGGTGACACCCAGGTCCGCAACCGGGGTACCACCGTCGGCTCGGTGGCCCACGCCGACATCGCCGCCGACCAGCCCGCCGCAGTCCTCGCCCTGGGGGCGACGATGGTCGCCCGTTCGGCTTCGGGGACCCGTGAGATCCCCGCCGACGAGTTCTTCGTCGACGCCCTCACCACCGCCTTGGAGCCCGGGGAGATCCTGGCGGAGATCCGGATCCCGAAGGCGGGTGGCGGGTCGGCCTACGAGAAGCTGGGTCGTCGAGGAGGCCACACCGACTACGCGGTCGCCGGAGCCGCGGCATGGGTGCAGCGCTCCAACGGGTCCATCTCGGACTGCCGGGTGGCCCTCACCGGGGTCGGGACCAAACCGACCCTGGCCGAAGGCGTCGCCGAAGCGTTGATCGGCACCGACGGCTCGGCGTCGGCGGTGGAGGCGGCCGCGGCCCGGGCCACCGAAGGGGTGACCCTCTTGGAGGACCTGTATGGGTCCGAGGAGTACAAGGCGCACCTGGCGAAGGTGATGACGGCACGCGCCCTCACCCAGGCGATCGCCAACGCTTGACAGCGGGCGGAGGGAGAGAGGACCTTCGGGGAGCCGCCGCGGCGGCTCCCCGAAGGTCGTCGGCCCGGTTCGGGTCCGGCCGGGACCCGAGGTTGGACGCAGGTGGCTCCTAGAGTGGCAGAGGTGCGTTCCGTCGAAGCAGTGCTCGAAGCCTTCGCCGATCGGCAGTACGTGGCCGATCGGAGTCTCGGGGTGGCGGTGTACCTGGCGTTGGAGCTGGGGCGGCCGCTGTTCCTGGAAGGCGAGGCAGGGGTCGGCAAGACCGAGGTCGCCAAGGTCTTGGCGGCGGTCCTCGACTCCGAGCTCATCCGTCTCCAGTGCTACGAAGGCCTCGACGTCAACCATGCGCTCTACGAATGGGACTACGCCCGCCAGATGCTGGCGATCCGGATCATCGAGGCTCGGGGTGAGGGGAGCCACGCCCAGGTGGGCGACATCATGAGCCGCGACTACCTGATCCCCCGCCCCCTCCTCCAGGCCATCGAGGCGGCCGCCGAAGGTGCACGCCCCGTCCTGCTCATCGACGAGCTCGACCGGGCCGACGAGGAGTTCGAGGCGTACCTGCTGGAGCTGCTCTCGGACTTCCAGGTGACGATTCCGGAGATCGGCACCATCGCCGCCAAAGAACCGCCGGTGGTGATCATCACCTCGAACCGGACGAGGGAGATCCACGACGCCCTCAAGCGGCGCTGCATCTACCACTGGGTCGACTACCCGGACTTCGATCGGGAAGTCGAGATCATCACCACCAAGATCCCCGACATGGACGAACGTCTGGCCCGCCAGATCGCGGCGGCCATGCAGACCCTCCGCTCTCTCGAGCTCTTCAAGCCGCCCGGCGTCGCCGAGACCCTCGACTGGGCGAGGGCGTTGCGGGTGTTGGGTTCCCGTGACCTGGATGCGTCGTCGGTGGAGGACACCCTCGGGGTGGTCCTCAAATACCGCGAGGACGTCGAACGGGTGCTGGAGCTGGGACCGGATCGAGTCGCCGGCACCGAATGAGGGCGTGGGTCGTCGCCCTGGCGGCGCTGGCGCTCGTGGCCCCGTCGATGCAGGCTGGAGCCCGGGGCATCACCGACGGCACCGTCGTCGTCTGGCAGTCGGGAGGTCTCGACGACGACACCGTCGACGGGGTCCGGAGAGCTGCCAGGCTCGTCGGGGCCGACTGGACGGTCATCCACCGGGGGACTCTGCGGCTGCTCGCGGTGAGGAGAGGCTCGGACCCGGTGCAGATCCCACCTTCGGGCATGGGCTACCCGATGGCGGTCGGTGCCGTCACCGTGGCCGCCGCCCGGCCGCTCCTCGGCGGGTCCCGGGCGGACGTCCTGGCGGCGGGGGGAGCGTTGATGGGGGAACGCACCGCGGCGCTGCGGGGAGCCGCCGTGGGCGACACCGTGACCTTGGAGGGATGGAACGGCCGGCGGGTCGAGCTGACCATCGGAGCCGTCGTCCCCGACGCCGACCTCGCCTGGGACGAGATCGTCGTCTCGGCGGCCGTCGCCGAGACCATGGCCCTGGACCGCCCGGCCGTGGCCGTCCTCTGGGGGTACGCCGACGAAGGGGTCGCCCTCTTCACCGTGTCCCAGATGATCCCGGTGGCCGGGACCCGGGTGACGGCGTCCGACTCCCCGCCCCTGGAAGACTGGGTGCTCCCGCCGGTCATGCTGAAGGAGCGGTTCGGTGAGTTCGCCTTCCGTCCGGCGGGGAACCGGATCGTCATCGACCCGGCCTGGCGGGAGGAGAACATCGTCACCCTCGACTATCCGATCGTCGGACGTTTCCGCTGCCACCGGGCGGTGGCGCCCTACCTGCGGGCCGCCCTCGCCGAGTTGGAGGCACGCAACCTCGACTGGATGATCGACCCCGACGACTTCCAACGTGCCGGTGGATGCTTCAACCCGCGACTGGCACGAGGGGGAGGCGACAAAGGGTTGGCGCTGTCACGGCACGCCTGGGGGGTCGCCGTGGACATCAACCCGTCGATGAACCCCTACGGCGGGCCGGTACGCCTCGACGACCGGGTCGGCGACGTGTTCCGGCGCTGGGGGTTCGCCTGGGGGGCGGGCTGGACGGTCCCCGACGGGATGCATTTCGAATGGCAGCAGATCAGGGTCTCGCGCCAGAGCTGTTCGGACCTGGGATTGGCCCGTTCGGCCCAAGCGAACGATCTCTGGGAGGTGTACCCTCGAAAGCACAGATGCGGAACGGGGTGACACCGCAACAGGTCCGCCGTCGAGTTCCCCGACCGCGTGCGTCGGTCTTCTTCCTACGACTTGGGGAGGTTGTATGAACGTGCCGTCGACGATCGCTGAGCTCCACAGTCCTGCCGGCACACTGGTGTCCGTCTACCTGGGCCGTCCGGCCGGTTCGTCGTCGGCGCTGCTCTCGGATCTGCTCAAGCCGATCCGTGCCGCCGCCGACGAGCGGGAACGTTCGGTGACCAAGGCGATCAAGGCGAGCTGCGACCGGATCCACGATCTGGCACCGAGGATCGACGCCGAACCGTCGCCGGCGGTCGCCGTGTTCGCCTCCGAACCCGACGGGATCTTCGAATACCTGCCGCTTCAGGCCGACGTGTGGGACGTCGCCATGGTGGGTCCCCGCCCGTACCTGCGTCCCCTGCGGGCCATCCCCCGGCTCCTCCACGTCGGGGTTGTCGTCGCCGACCGGGAACGGGCCTTCGTCTTCGAGTCGGACGACGGGCAGATGGAGAGCCTCGGAGAGCCGATCGAGGCAGACCGGGGCAAGGACAACTACGGGGGGTTCTCCGGATACGAGGAGCACCGTGTCCGGGGCAGGGCCGAAGAGGAGACCGCCCGGATGTTGCAGGAGGCGGCCGGGCTCCTGTTCGAACGTCACCGGGCGAAACCCTTCGACATGCTGGCCCTGGGCGGGCACGCCGACACCCTGGACGAACTCGTCCCGCATCTCCACGCCTACCTGCGGGAGCTGCCGATGCACCGGTTCGTCGTGGACCTCCGCACGATGACCCCGCCGATCCTCCGACGGCACGTGGAAGACGGTGTCGCCGCCTGGAGACAGGAGCAGGAGGAACGGGCGGTGGAGCGGGTGTTGGCCCGGCTGGGGAGCGGCGACGGAGCCGTCGCCGGTACGTCGGCGGTGTTGAAGGCCGCCAACGCCCGGGCGGTGGAGACGCTGGTCGTCTCGGGACGGTTCGAACGTTCCGGGGTGTTGTGCGACGCCTGCGGATGGCTGGGCCGCACCGGTGACACCTGCCCGGTCTGTGGGAGTGGCCTCTTCGACGTCGACGACGTGATCGGTTCGGCCATCGAGGCGGTGCTCGACGCCGGCGGCGAGGTGTGGCAGGTGTCGGTGGCGTCACCCCTCGACAGTCACGGGGTGGCCGCGGCCCTGCGCTTCCCGATCACCCGATGACCCGGCCGGAGGCGCTCGTCAGCTTCGTTCGGGCGCTCCGAGACGCCGGGATCCCGGTCGGGCCCACGGTGGCGGGGGAGTTGATGGCAGCCGCCGAACTGGTCGGGTTGGCGGACGCCCACGACGTGTACCACGCCTTCCGGGCCCTCACCGTCACCTCGGTCGAGCAGGTGCCGACCTTCAACGAGGTGTTCGTCCGGTTCTTCGGGGCCGACGACTCCCATCTGGTCACGGTCACGTCTCCGGCGCCGCCGAGGACGTGGTCGATCCACCGTGGACGGGAAGAAGGTGCCGAAGGGGAAGGCGACGAAGAGGCAGAAGACGACGCCTTCGTCGGGGCGTCGGCCCGGGAGAGGCTCGCCACCCGGGACTTCGCCACCCTCACTCCCGAGGAGGTGGCCGAGGTGCGGGCCCTCATCGCCCGGATGGTGTGGCATCCGGCCTTCACCTGGTCGCGGCGGCGTCGCCCCTCCCGCACCGGGGACCGGCCCGACCTGCGGCGAACCCTGCGGGGTTCGGTCGGGCCCGAAGGGGACCTCCTGCGGGTGGCGACCAGCGAACGGCGGATCCGCCGCCGTCCCCTCATCTTCATCGCCGACGTGTCCGGTTCGATGGAGCGGTACGCGGAGATGCTCCTCTATTTCGCCCATGCCGCCCGCGGCCGACTGGGACGGCTCGAAGCGTTCGTGTTCTCCACCCGTCTCACCCGCATCACCCGGCCGTTGCAACGCCGTGACCCGTCGGCGGCGATCGCCGAGGTGGCGGAGACGGTCACCGACTGGTCGGGAGGCACCCAGATCGGGGAGGCGATCCGCACCTTCAACGTCGAATGGAGCCGGAGGGTCGGCCGGGGAAGCCCGATCGCCCTCATCGTGTCGGACGGGTGGGATCGGGGCGAACCGGCGTTGCTCGCCGCCGAGATGGCGAGGCTGCGCCGTTCGGTGCACCGGGTCGTGTGGCTCAACCCCCTGGCCGGACGTCCCGGGTACGCCCCGGAGACGCGGGGGATGCGGGCGGCGCTCCCCTACGTGGACGATTTCCTCCCCGCCGCCAACCTGACCGACCTCGCCACCCTCATCGAGCTCCTAGAGTCGGTGCCGGCGCGGAGGATCGCATGAGAGAGGCGTTGGAGATCAGAGACCGCTGGGTGGCGGAAGGCAAACGCGTCGCCGTCGCCACCGTCGTCCGGGTGGGCGGTTCGGCTCCCCGCCCCGAAGGCTCGAAGTTCCTCGTCTCCTCGGCCGGGGAGATGGAGGGTTCGGTGTCGGGAGGCTGCGTGGAGAACGACGTGTTCCTCCACGCCCAGGAGGTGTTGGAGACGGGGCAGCCGAAGCTGGTCACCTACGGGATCGCCGACGAGGACGCCTTCGAGGTGGGTCTCGCCTGCGGCGGCACCATCCAGGTCTTCATCGAGCCGTGGTGACCGACGTCTGGGACTCAGTCCGCCAGGTGATGGCGGAGGAACGCCTGGCGGCCCGGTGCACGGTGATCTCCGGGCCCGACGCCGGGATGTCGGCGGTGGTGGACCACGAGGGCGGTCTGGTCGGTGGGGAACTGCCCCCGGAGGTGGTCGCCGACGTCGTCGCCGACGCCCGTTCGCTGATGGAGCGGGAACGTCACCTCACCGTCACCTACGGCGTCCGGGAGGTGTTCTTCGAGGTCCTCGCCCCTCGGCCGAGGTTGGTGATCTTCGGGGCGGTGCACATCGCCCAGGCGTTGACGACGATCGCCCGGCTCCTCGGCTATCGGGTGACGGTGTCCGACGCCCGGCCGGCGTTCCTGACCGAGGCCCGGTTCCCCGACGCCGACGAGCTGTTGGTGGGCTGGCCCGACCAGGTGGCCGACCGGCTCCGTTTCGACCGGTCCACCTTCGTGGTGGTGTTGAGCCACGATGCCCGGTTCGAAGATCCCCTGTGGCCGCTGGTGTTGGGCACCCCGGTCCGTTACATCG
>WFOA01000020.1 GCA_015488325.1 Acidimicrobiia bacterium
GTCGTCGGGGGTGTCTTCGTCGGTGTTGCGGCGCTGACGTTCCAGATACCGTGCCAGGTACAGGGGGGCGTCGGTCCGTTCGGTGCGGGGAAGGGGGGGACGGGTGTCGTCGCTCATGAATGCTCCGTGAGGAACCGCTGGTCGACGACCCCCTCGTAGTAGAAGATCGCCTTGCCCATCTCTGCTTCGGTCCACGTGACCGGCTCCCGGTCTGGGTCGGCCCAGTAGCCGCCGGTGTAGACCTCGTTTCGGTTTCCGGCCGGGTCGAAGAAGTACAGGCCCCAGCCTCGGGTGGCGCCGTGGCGGGTGGGTCCGGCGTCGATCCGGACGCCGTGGTAGGCGCAGAGGTCGGCGGCCTGGCGGACCTGGTTCCAGTCGTCGAGCCAGAAGGCGACGTGGTGGAACGCCCCGTTGGGGCCGGTGACGAAGGCCAGGTCGTGGGAGCTGTGGCTCCGTTCGAGGAAGGTGACGAGCCGGTGGCCGTCGTCGGCGACGATCTGTTCGGTGATGCGGAAGTCGAGGACGTCGGTGAAGAAGTCGGTCACCCCGTCGACGTCTTCGCACATGAGGAAGGCGTGGTCGATCCGGGGTGGGTGGATCCCGACGAGGCCGAGCGGCTCGGGCGGAGGGTTGGTGAGGGGGAGCAGGTTTCCGACCTGCTCCATCCCCCACACCAGGTCGGTGACATGTCCCGACGGGGATTGGAACCTGACCGTCTCGCCCGAGCCCGGTCCGAGCTCCCCGGCGGGGATCCGCTTCGTGGAGATCCCTGCCGCTTCGATGCGCGCCGCGTAGTGGTCGAGGTCGTCGGCGTCCTGACATTTGAACGCGAGGGATTCCAGTCCGTAGGTGGGGGCGTGACGGAGGACGACCGAGTGGTGCTGATGCTCGTCCCAGCATTTGAGGAACACCCGGTCGGTCTCCCGGGCGGTCTCGATGAGCCCGACGACCTCCACGTAGTAGGCGGTCGCCAGCTCCAGGTCGGGCACACGGATCTCGACGTGGGAGAGGCGCAGGATTCCCATCAGCGTCCCCTCCTCACGTGTGCACCTTCATGAACCGGTCGTTGAGGTCGCCCTCGTAGTAGAAGATCGCCCGGCCGATGTTGTCTTCGGTCCAGGTGATCGTCGGGAAGTCGGGGTCGGGGCGGTAGCCGCCCGTGAACACCTCGTTGCGTGTCCCCATCGGGTCGAAGAAGTAGATGGTGTTGCCGCGGGTGATGCCGTGGCGGGTGGGTCCGACGTCGATCTGGATGGAGTTGTAGGCGAGGATGTCGGCGGCGCGGCGGACGTGATCCCAGTCGTCGAGCCAGAAGGCGAAATGGTGGAGGCCGCCGTTGGGGCCGGAGACGACGGCGAGGTCGTGGGGTGAGTGGGACCGTTCGAGCCACACGCCGATCTGATGGCCGTCGCCGTCGAGGAGCTGTTCGGTCAGCCGGAAACCGAGTACGTCCATGTAGAAACGGGTCGCTTCGGGCACTTCTTCGGCGGTGACGAGCAGGTGGTCCATTCGGGGTGGGGCGATGCCGGTGAGGCCCTGGGGGACCGGGTCGGGGTTGACCTTGGGGAGCAGCCCGCCGACTTTCTCCACCTGGTGGACGAGCTCCATCTCGTGTCCGGACGGGGTCTCGAAGCGGATCGATTCGCCTTGTCCGACCTCTTCGCCGGCGGAGACCCGGGAGACCCGGAACCCGTACGCTTCGACGTTGCGTTCGAGTTCGGTGAGGTCGTCTTCTCGTTCCACCTTGAAGCTGAACCGGTCGATCCCCACCCGTGGGTCGTAGCGGACGGCGAGGGAGTGGTGGTCTTCTTCGTCCCAGCATTTGAAGAACACCCGGTCCGAGGTGCGTTCCACCTCGATCATCCCCATCACCTGGGTGTAGTAGGCGGCGGCGAGGTCCAGGTCGGGGACGGTGATGTCGACGTGTCCCAACCGCAGGATTCCCACGTTGATCCTTCCGTCGGCGTGAGGCGACCATACCGAGACTGTTCCGATCGATGGGATGGTGTCCCGTATGGGGGAACGGTCGGGGCGGCGGATCGGAGAGGTAGCCACCGAGGGTGCGTACGTTCCGTATTCCGGAACGGCATCCCTCATGGGGGAACGTGCGGGCTAGGGTCGATGTATGAGCGCACGGCCCGAGGAGATGCGGAGGGCCATGGCCGACTACGTGGCGGCGGTGCACCGCGCCTACCTGGAGGTGGCGAAGACGCATCCGCCGGCAGTTCGCGCTCGGATGCCGTTGCTCCAGGGGCCCTTCACGGTGGTCGCCGCCGGCGTACAGAACCTCCACGTCATCGCCACCCGGGAGCCGCTGCCCGCACCGGTCGGCCCCGAAGTGGAGATCGGTGCCACCTTCGACGTCCTCCAATGGACCGTCCGTTTCTACGACCCGGTGGTGTTGCCCGAGCTGGGACTGATCGACGAAGGTGCCGCCGGGGCCGGGGTCCGGGTACGTCGAGCCCTCGGGTTGGCGACCCACCTCTACCACCTCGTCGTCCGCCCCGGTGCCGAACTGGGAAGCCACCACGCCGGACACGCCGGCGCGGGGCTCGCCAACGCCCACGTCGCCGCCGCCCGCGACTTCGAGGCGATCAGAGCCCACGCCCGGGGCCGGGAAGGGTTGGTCGACGAGATGGAGGGCGCGGCCCGGGCGGGTCTGGTGCGGGCCCAGGCGCTCCTCGCCCGTGAGATCGTCCCGTGGGATGCCGCGGTGGCCGCCCTCGCCGCCGAAGGGCGGCCCGACCCGAACGCCCTTCGGCGTGCGCTGCTGGCCGCCGTGCGGGGAGACGGTGTGAGGTCCGGGCGGTGAGCGAACGTCAGACCCTCTCTTCGGTGCGGAACGCCGCCCGGCTCCTGAAACAGTTCGGGCCCCACGACCGGGAACTCGGTGTGTCGGAGCTCGCTCGACGCCTGGGTCTCGGCAAATCGACCGTCCATCGCCTCCTCACCACCCTGGTGGCCGAGCACCTGCTCGAACGGGACCCCTATTCGGGCCAGTACCGGCTCGGTCTAGCGGTCCACGACCTGGCGGCGGCGGCCGTGCCCAACGACCTCCACGAGGCGGTGTCGGGGCTGTTGGAGACCCTTCGGAACCGAACCGGGGAGACGGTGCAGGTGGCGGTCCTCGACGGGCGGGAGGTCGTGTACGTCGAACGGATCGACTCACCGCACACGCTCCGACTGTTCCTCGAGGTGGGCCGCCGGAACTGGGCGCATTCGACCGGGACCGGAAAAGCCCTGCTGGCCCACCTGCCCGAAGACCAGCTGGCGGAGCTGTTGGACGGTTGGGAGATGCCTGCCCTCACCCCCTACACGATCACCGACCCGGCGAAGCTGATCGAAGAACTTCGCCAGGTGCGGCGTCGGGGCTACGCCCAGAACCTCCACGAATCCGAGGTGGGGGTGCTGTCGGTGTCGGCTCCCATCAGAGACCGGACCGGCAGGGTCGTCGCCGCGTTGTCGGTGGCGGGTCCGGCACAGCGGATGCAGCCGGTGATGAACCAGATCACCTACGGTGTGATCGAGGCGGCCGCCCTCGCCTCGCGGCGCATGGGGTGTCCCCGCTGACCGTCCCGCATCGGGGAACGCCATGCCGCATCGCGGGACGCGCTCGGTAGGGTCCCGGTCATGAACCCCGACGCACTCGCGCAGGCCCTCTACGACGCGCGGCGGGACCGGGTCCCGATCGAGCCTCTGACCGAGACGGTCCCCGACCTGTCCGTCGCCGACGCTTACGCCATCCAACAGCGACTCGTGGCGCGCATGGTCGCCGACGGAGACCGCATCGTCGGCTACAAGCTGGGGCTCACCTCCCGGCCGATGCAGGAGCTGTTCGGCGTCGACCAACCCGACTACGGGCCACTCTTGTCGTCGATGGTGCTGGGCGACGGCGCCGAACTGGCGGTGGGAGACTTCATCCAACCGAAGGTCGAAGCCGAGATCGCCCTCGTCCTCGAGCGGCCCCTGGCCGGGCCAAGGGTGTCGGGTTTCGACGTGGCTCATGCGTTGGGCGGGGCGGTGGCCGCCCTGGAGATCGTCGATTCGCGTATCGCCGACTGGAGGATCGCCCTCCCCGACACCATCGCCGATCTGGCTTCCTGTGGGGCCGCCGTCGTCGCTTCGCGGGTGGTCCCGGTGGATTTCGATCTGCGGCTGGTCGGCATGGTGATCGACCACAACGGTGTGACCGTCGCCACCGGTGCCGGTGCGGCGGCCCTGGGGGACCCCCTCGCCGCCGTCGCCTGGCTGGCCAACACCCTCGCCCCCTACGACGTCACCTTGGAGGCAGGCCACGTCGTCATGACCGGGTCGCTCCACGCCGCCTTCGACGTCGCTCCGGGCGATGTGGTTCGTGCGGATTTCGACCGGCTCGGGTCGGTGACGGTGAGGTTCCGGTGACGGGAGGTAGGTCATGAGCAGGGTTCCATGCGCCATCGTCGGTTCCGGGAACATCGGTACCGACCTGATGGAGAAACTCGTCCGCTCCGACGTGCTGGAGCTGCGGGCGGTGGTCGGCATCGACCCCGACTCGGAGGGTCTCCGCCGGGCACGGGAGCGGGGGTTCGACGCGACCTGGGAGGGTGTCGACTGGCTGCTGGAACGGGCCGACGAGTTCGCCATCGTCTTCGAAGCCACCTCGGCGTGGGTCCACCGCCAGAACGCCCCCCGGTACGAACAGGCCGGTCTGCGAGCGATCGACCTGACCCCGGCGAAGCTGGGTCCTCTGGTGGTGCCGCCCGTCAACCTCGCCGAACACCTCGACGCTGCCAACGTCAACCTCATCACCTGCGGAGGCCAGGCGACCGTGCCCATCGTGCACGCCGTCTCCCGGGTAGCCGACGTCCCCTACGCCGAGATCGTCTCCACCGTGGCTTCCCGGTCGGCGGGCCCGGGGACCCGCCAAAACATCGACGAGTTCACGAAGACCACGTCGAGCGCCCTGGTCGAGGTCGGTGGCGCCTCCTTCGGGAAGGCGATCATGATCCTCAACCCGGCGGAACCTCCGATCCTCATGCGCAACACCGTCTTCTGCGCCCTCGGGGACGGCTACGACGCCGACGCCGTGGCGGCGTCGATCCTGGACGTGGTCGCCGAGGTCGCCGCCTACGTCCCCGGCTACCGGTTGAAGGCAGAGCCGGTCTTCGAAGAAGACACCTACCGGACACCGGGCGGCACCGTGTCGGCGAGGGTGGTGACCCTCCTCGAAGTGGAGGGCGCCGGAGACTATTTCCCGCCGTACGCCGGGAACCTCGACATCATGACCGCTTCGGCGGTCCGGGTCGGCGAAGCGATGGCGTCGGCACTGGTGGCGGCATGACCACTCCCCGGTTCCGTCTCACCGACTCCACCCTCCGGGACGGGTCGCACGCCATCGCCCACCGGTTCACCGTCGACGAGGTACGCAAGGTGGTGGCGGCCCTCGACGTCGCCGGTGTGCCCGTCATCGAAGTCTCCCACGGCGACGGCCTGGGCGGGTCGTCGTTCAACTACGGGTTCTCCGCCACCGACGAGATGGACCTGGTCCGGGTCGCGGCGGAGACGGCCACACGGGCGAAGATCGCCGTGCTCATGCTGCCCGGGATCGGGATCAAAGAGGATCTCCATCGGGCTCGGGAAGCCGGTGCCTCGGTGGCACGGATCGCCACCCACTGCACCGAAGCCGACATCTCTGCCCAGCACATCGCCCTGGCGAAGGAGCTGGGGATGGAGGCGGTCGGTTTCCTGATGATGGCCCACATGATCGCTCCCGAGGAGCTCGTCGAGCAGGCGAAACTCATGGAGTCGTACGGCGCCGACTGCGTCTACGTCGTCGACTCGGCCGGGGCGATGACGATCGACGATGCCCGTCGCCGGGTGGCGGCCCTCAAAGCCGGGCTGTCCTGTGAGGTGGGTATCCACGCCCACAACAACCTGTCCCTGGCCGTCGCCAACTCCCTCGGCGCCCTGGAAGAAGGGGTGGACCAGGTCGACGGGTGCACGACGGGCCTCGGGGCCGGGGCGGGGAACTGTCCCACCGAGATCCTTGTGGCCGCGTGCGAACGGAGCGGCATCCCCACCGGCGTCGACCCGTTGGCGGTGATGGACGCCGCCGAGGAGGTGGTGCGGCCCATCAAGCCGGTCCAGGGGGTGATCGACCGCGACGGCCTGCTCCTCGGGTACGCCGGTGTCTACGGTTCGTTCCTCCTGCACTCCAAACGGGCGGCGGAACGTTACGGCGTCGACGCCAAGGACATCCTCTTGGAGCTGGGCCGACGCAAGGTCGTCGGAGGTCAAGAGGACATGATCATCGACGTGGCGGTGGAGCTGCAGCGGAAGGCTGCGGAGGCGGCGGCGCGATGACCGACGTCACGGCCCTGGCGGAACAGCTCGCGGAGGCGGCGAAGTCACGTACCGCCACCGAGCCCCTCACCGGCCGGGTCGATTTGGACCTCGCCACCGCCTACGCCGTACAGGACGCGCTGGTGCGGCTCCGTACCGACGCCGGGGAGACGGTGACCGCCGTCAAGCTCGGTCTCACCAGCGTCGCCAAGCAACGCCAGATGAACGTGGACGAGCCCCTCTACGGCTGGTTGACCGATCGGATGGCGATCGACCGGGGCCAGGTCCTGGACGTCTCCCGATACATCCAGCCCCGGGTCGAACCCGAGATCGCGTTCCTGGTGGGAGGCGACCTCGCCGGGCCGGGCGTGACCGGCGCCGACGTCCTCGCGGCGACGACGGCGGTGATGGTCGCCATCGACGTGCTCGATTCACGCTATGCCGGGTATCGGTTCACCTTGCCCGACGTCGTCGCCGACAACGCCTCGGCTGCCGGATACCTCCTCGGTGACCCCCGACCGGTCGAAGGTCTCGACCTGCGGACCGTGGGATGTGTGTTCTCGAAGAACGGTGAGGTGGTCGCCACCGCCGCAGGGGCGGCGGTGCTCGGTCACCCCGCCGCGGCGGTCGGCTGGTTGGTGCGCAAACTCGCCGAGCGGGGCCGTCGCCTTCCCGCCGGAACCGTGGTCCTCGCCGGGGCCCTCACCGCGGCGATCCCGGTGGATACCGGCGACACCGTGCGGGTCGAGGTGGACCGCCTGGGCTCTCTCGATCTGGCATGCCGGTAGATGTCGAAGCCGTGGCCCGGGAGCTTCACACCGCCCGTACGCAGCGGCGGACCGTCTCCACCATCACCTCCCGGTTTTCTGGCTTCGGCCTCGACGACGCCTACGCCGTCCAGGCGGCCGGGATCAGGCTTCGACTGGAGGCGGGGGAGTCACGGGTCGGCGGAAAGCTCGGGTTCACCAGCCGGGCCATGCAGCGGGCGATGGGCGTCGACCAGCCCAACTACGGGATCCTGACCGACGCCATGGTGGTCCCCGACGGGAGGGTCCGCCTCGCCGAACTCATCCATCCCAAGGTCGAGCCGGAGATCGCCTTCGGACTCGACGCCGACCTCCCCGCCCATGCGACCGCCTTCGACGTGCTGGCGGCCACCGCATGGGTGGCTCCCTGCCTCGAGGTCGTCGACTCCCGGTTCGACGGGTTCCGTTTCGCCGCGTACGACAACATCGCCGACAACTCGTCGGCCGCCAAGTTCGTGCTCGGAGACCCACAGCCCCCGTCGAAGCTGGATCTGCAGGTGCTCGGCCTCGCCTTGTACGACGACGGGGAGCTCAGGTTCACCGCGGCCGGAGCGGCCGCCCTCGGGCATCCGGCCGCGGCGGTGGCCTGGATGGCCCGGAATCACCGGCTCGGGGCCGGTGACGTCGTCATCTCGGGGGGACTCACCGCCCCGGTGGATCTCCGCCCCGGACAGGTCGTCTCCGCCGAGTTCGACCATCTGGGTGTGGTCACCGTCACGACCGAATGAAGGAGGATCGATGCCGCTGGTGCACATCGACATGATGAAGGGGAGACCCCCCGAGAAGATCACACGCATGATCGCCGCCGTCTCCGAGGCGATCGCCGAGAGCCTGGACGCTCCCATCTCGACGGTCCGGGTCGTCGTCAACGAGATGGAACCCCACCAGTACGGGATCGGGGGGAAGCCGTATCCGGTGGTGGTGGAAGAACGCCGGAGGGCGGCCGAAGGCGGCGGACGATGAGAGAGGTGCTGCATTTCATCGACGGCGAGTTCGTGCCTTCGACCGACGGGGCGACCTTCGAGTCGGTGACGCCGACCGACAACACGGTGATCGCCCGTGTGGCCCTGGGAGGAGGCGTCGAGGTCGACCGGGCGGTGGCGGCGGCCCGGCGGGCGTTTCCGGCTTGGGCCGGAATGGGGCCCGAAGCCCGACGGGAGATCCTCATGCGGGTCGCCGAAGGGATCGAGGCCCGACTCGAAGAGCTCGCCGAATGGGAGACCCGGGACATGGGCAAGCCGATCACCGCAGCCCGGACCAAGGACATGCCCCGGTCCGCCTACAACTTCCGGTTCTTCGCCGACTACGCCGTCCAGGTCGGGACGAAGGTCTGGGACAAGCCGTGGGACGGAGTGCTCACCTACGAGCTTCGGGAACCCCTCGGGGTGGTTGGGTCGATCTCACCGTGGAACTTCCCGCTCATGCTGTTGACCTGGAAGGTCGCCCCCGCCTTGGCGTTCGGATGCACCGTGGTGGCGAAACCGGCCGAACAGTCGCCGATCACCGCCTCCATCCTCGCCGAGATCTGCCGGGACGCCGGTGTGCCCCCCGGCGTGTTCAACGTGGTGCACGGGTTCGGCCCCGCCTCGGCGGGGGAGGCCCTCACCACCCATCCCGACGTCGACGCGATCACCTTCACCGGCGAGTCGAACACGGGGCGGGCGATCATGGCGGCGGCGGCGCCGACCTTGAAGAAACTCTCGTTCGAGATGGGCGGAAAGTCGGCCAACATCGTCTGTGCCGACGCCGACCTCGACGCGGCGGTGACGGGTTCCCTCCGGGGGATCTTCGTGAACCAGGGTGAGGTGTGTCTGGCGGGGAGTCGGCTGCTGGTGCAGCGTCCCATCTACGAGGAGTTCCTGGCTCGGCTGGTGGAAGGCGCCGAGGCGTGGAAGGTGGGCGACCCCTTCGACCCCACCACCCAGATGGGTCCCCTCGTCTCCGAAGAGCACCTCGACAAGGTGCTCTCCTACATCGACCTGGCCCGGGAGGAAGGCGCCAAGCTCCTCTGTGGTGGATACCGGATCACCGACGGTGACCTGGCGAAGGGCAACTATGTGGCGCCGACGATCTTCGCCGACGCCGACAACTCGATGCAGGTGTGCCAAGACGAGATCTTCGGGCCGGTGGAGATGGTGATGCCGTTCGACGAGATCGACGAGGCCATCGAGATCGCCAACCAGTCACGGTACGGCCTGGCGGGGATGGTGTGGACCACCAACCTCGACACCGCCCATCGGGTCGCCCGTGAGGTGAGGACGGGAACGATGTGGGTGAACTGTTTCTTCGTCCGGGACCTTCGGGCGCCCTTCGGCGGGTACAAGGACTCGGGGCTCGGGCGGGAAGGGGGCGACTACAGCTACGAGTTCTTCACCGAGTCGAAGGCGGTCGTGATGAAGCTCGGCGGATGATCCGTGCTGGTGAGCGCAGGCGCCTTCGATGAGCTGCCCACCGACCGGTGCGTGGCGGTGGCCGGTGGCCGTGCCGTCGTCGCCAAGGTGGGGGACCGAGCGGTCGCGTTCGAGAACCGCTGCCTGCATCGACGCGCGCCCCTCGCCGGAGGACGGATCGAGGACGGGGTGCTGATCTGTCCCCTGCACTTCTGGCGGTACCGGCTGCCGGCGGGGACGACGCCCGGGTCGGGTGCGGCGCTGGTGTCGTATCCGGTCACGATCGAAGATGGGGAGGTGCTGGTCGACCTTCCCGACCAACCGGAGGACGACCGGCCGATGCGGGACCTGTTGTTGGACCATGCCCGAAGCTGGAACCGAGAGGAGGGGATGTGACCGATACCCGTCGAACCACCGTCATCACCCTGGAAGGCGCCCGCAAGGTGCTGGACCGGTGCATCGACGAAGCGGCGACGTTGGGTGTCCCGGTGGTGGTCGTGGTGTGTGACCCGGCAGGGGAGATGGTGACGTTCGGCCGGATGGACGGCGCCCCCATGCTGTCGGTCGGGGTGGCCCGGGACAAGGCGTGGACGGTGGCTGCCTTCGGCCGGCCGACCCACTGGTGGACCGAGCTCTTCGACGCCCAGCCAGGGCTGTCGGCCCTCGGGAACGGGCGGCCGCTCATGCCGGTTCCCGGTGGGGTGCCGATCGTCGTCGGAGACGTCATGGTGGGGAGCGTCGGCGTCAGCGGTGGAACCGCCGCCCAGGACCGCCTCATCGCCGAAGCCGGCGCGGGCGCCCTGTCCGCCTAGCCTGCCGGGGGAACCGATCGGGGCCGCTCACCGTCGAAGGGGGTGAACGGCCTGAAAGGGGTCCTCCATGCGTCGTCGACATCGAACGATTCTCACCGTCGCCGTGTTCGCCCTCGTGGTCGCCGCCTGCTCTGGCGCATCCCAGGGAGATCTCGAGTCGGTAGAGACGAGGGAAGTGGCGCAGGGC
Source organism: Acidimicrobiia bacterium (assembly GCA_015488325.1). GTDB lineage: Bacteria > Actinomycetota > Acidimicrobiia > Spongiisociales > ZC4RG35 > S012-128. The sequence continues at coordinate 10,517 of WFOA01000020.1, forward strand.
GGTGCCGGGGCGGCGACGTCGCCGACCCAAGCCGCCGCCCTGGCTCCCGACACCACGTCCGCTCCCGCTCCGGCGGAGGCGAAGGATCTGGGTGATTCGGGGATCGCCTCCGTCGCCATCCAGCCCGCCGACCTGGGCAGGGACATCATCTTCACCGCCGACCTCTCGATCGCCACCCAGGACGTCGCCGCCGCAGGGAGGGAGGTCACCCGGATCGTCGAGGGCCTCGGAGGGTTCCTCTTCGGCCAGGAGACTCGCGGCGAACCCGACGCCGTGAGCATCCTCACCTTCAAGGTTCCGCCCGACCGGTTCACCGAAGCCTTGGAACGGATCGGCACGGTCGGCACGTTGCGAAACCAGACCGTTTCGGCGTCTGACGTAACCGGACGGATCGTCGACCTGGAGAGCCAGATCGCGACGATCGAGGCGAGCATCACTCGCCTCCGCGGGTTCCTGGAGCAGGCCACCGACACGAAGGCGATCACCGAGCTGGAGGACGCCCTGATGGAACGGGAGACCCGTCTGGAGCAGCTTCGCGGCCAGCTCCGGACGTTGGAGCGCCAGGTGGCGTTGGCGACGATCACGGTCCGCCTGTTCGAGCTCCAGAACCGCGCCGCCGTCGACCTTGGAGTGAGCGCCTACCCGGGAGGGGACGACGCCGGGCTGTCGTGTCCCGGTACGGGAGGTTCGACCAGCGTCGAACGGGGCACGGCCGTCACCTTGTGTGTCGAGGTGCAGAACCCGGGGGACACCCGCATCCGGGTCGTGGATCTGCGTGACCCCGTCCTCGACGTCGGCCTCGACGACTTCGAGGTCGTCTACGGCGTTCTGGACGAGGATCTCGAACCGGGCGAGTCGGTGATGCTCGCCACCGTGCTCGAGATCGAACGCACCCTGCGCACCAGGACGACGGTGGCGGTGAAGGCGGTGGGGGAGGAAGGCGAAGAGCTGGCAGGCCGGGACACCGTGGCCAACGCCACCGCCTCCGTCGAGTTGCGGGCGGTCGCTCCCGAGGGTGTTCCGGGGTTCTTCGACGGTCTGCAGGCGAGCTGGCGCTTCCTCGTAACCCTCTTCCAGTTCGCGCTCTTGGTCGCCGGGGCCGTGATCCCCTTCCTGTGGGTTCCGGTGTTGGTCTGGTTGGCGGTCCGCTGGCTGTCGGGCCGCGTCGGTGATCCGTTCCGGCGTTCGGAACCCGACCGGTGGGAGGGTTCCGACGCACCGGCCGACACGGACGCCGACGGCGCCTAGCCGATCAGTTCGGCCAGCCCACCCAAGGTCTCGACGACGGTGACTCCGGGTGGGAACTCCGAAGGTCGGCCGTTCGTCACGCCGACGAAGCCAACGCCGGCGGCTCGGGCCGCGGCATGGTCCCAGCTCGAGTCGCCCACCATGACCGTACGGTCGGCAGCGACCCCGAGGATGCGGCACGCTTCGAGGATCTGGTCGGGCGCCGGCTTCGGGCGGAGGTCGGCTCGACGGGGAACCACGACGTCGATGCCGATTCGGTGACGGTCGAGGGCTGCCCGGGCGGCTCCGTCGGGGAGCAGCGTCACCACCGCCTTGGGATGCCGCTCGACGGCGGCCAGGGCTTCGACGACGGCGGGCATGCGGACCGATCGGGCGACGGCGGCGAGCTCGTGGCGTTCGATCAGGTCCGAGATCTCCTCCCATCGGGGATCTCCGCTGAGTCCGACGAGGATCCCCATGGCCTGTCGGGTCGGCCCGTCCCATCCGGTTTCGGGGGTGGGCGGGTCGGGCCACGACGACACCAAGCGTTCGACGTCACGCAGAGCCGCCTCGTAGTCCGTGTAGCTCTGGACGTCGACGAGGGTGCGGTCGAGGTCGAAGAGGATGCCGTGCATTGGGGGAACGCTACGCCCGATGAGGAACGCGAAACGGGGTCATCCCGCCGAGAGGAACGCGTCGACGGCCGCCCGGAGCCGGGCGAGCTCGTCGTATCCCCGGTCCCAGCCGGCGTATGGGCCGAGCTTGACGGGGCATTCGAAGAACATCTCTTCGGCGAGGCGGAACCACTGATCCACGGTCTCGTCGAGGCGATCGTCGGGACTGGGCAGCAGGTCGTTGCGTTGGAGGCGCAGCTCACCGAGGGTGCGTTCGCAGGTCGCCGGGTCGATGGAACCGCCGGGGCCGGGTCGGGGCGGTAGGGACGCCACGGCGGACTCCCATCGGCTGGCCCAGTCCGCCGGCGACGGGCGGGCCGGGATGCAGGCCGCAACCACGACGGATACGACGGTTGCGACGAGGAGGAGGCGACGCATCGGAGGTCACGTTACCGCCTTTCCGGAGGGGACCGACGATGGTGGGGGACCGCTGCCTGGCGGTGTCGTCAGGCGATCGCCGGAGGAGCCGCGCCGCGGGGTCGGAAGAACCGCCAGAACAGCCAGGTGGACACCGCGTAGAGGAGGGCCATCCCCAGCCAGGGCGTGGCGAAGTCGCCCCGGCCCATTGCCTGCGCCCCCATCCATCCGCCGGCCCCGGCGAGGGCGCCTCCGATCAGGGATGTGATCCCCGTGAACGTGGCACGTTCGCCGGGGTGGAGCATCTCCATGGAGAAGGCCTCGTAGACGGGTCCCGCCATGTTGAAGAGGGTCGTTCGGAGGACGAAGGCCGCTCCGGCGAGGGAGACCACCGCCGTGGGGGTGGCCAGGGAGGGGGCGAGGGCGATCACCACGATGAACGGGATCGCTGCCGCCCGGGTGACCACCACCGACTTGATCCTGCCGAACCTGGTCTCGACGAAGGGGGCGGCGAAGGAGGCCACGGCGAGGGCGAGGGATCCGGCGGCGAAGGTCACGCCGATCTCTGCTTCGCCTGCCTGGACGCCCTCCTGGAAGTAGACGTTCGCCAGGCTCAGCGTCAGTCCGCTTCCCAGCGCCAACAGCGCGGCGACGGTCACGAACTTCCTCATCACGACAGGGTTGCGGATCCCCCGGAGCACACCCCGGCGCGGCGGCGGAGGGCCGTTCATGGCGGCTGCCACCTCGGCCGAGAGGTAGGGGCGGAGCATGACCGCCGGGATGAGCGACAGGAACCATCCGGCCGCACCGATCAGTGTCGCCCACCGGAACGCTTCCACCTTGGGGAGGTCGAAGACACCGGCGATCCATGCCGGGAACAGCCCGGCGATGAGTGCCCCGGCCATCGCCGCCAGCGTGCGGATGCCCGAACCCACCGAAAACAGATGGATTCGCTCCTCCGGCTCGGAGTTCTCGGCCATGAAGGGCGACTCGGTGACATGGTGGAGGACGCCGAAACTCGACTGGAATGCCGCACCGACGAGGAGGACGGCGGGATTCGCCGACAGGATCTGGATGACGGCGAGGACGGCGCCGCCGCCGTCTCCGAGGATGAACCCCCATTTCCGGCCGATGCGGTCCGACAGCCATCCCGCCGGGACGGCGGCCACCACCCGTGCCACCCCCATGATCGCGAGGCGCACCCCGATGAATTCGATCGAGAAGCCCAGCTCCAGCAGGTAGAGGTTGAAGATCACCTCCCAGGTTCCGTGGATGACGTCCATACCGACGATGTGGACGAGGTAGAGCCGGGCGTTGCGGGAGAAACGCCGGAGGTTGGCGGCATAGGCGCGGAACCCGTTGGCCGGTCGGGCGGACATGGCCACCACGCTAGGCGACCTCCCCCGCAGGGGGGATGACCGTTCCCCCCCGCGGAGGCTTCGGCCGGACTGCGTTCCAGCATGCGGGACGGCTCCCCGTCGGCCGCCGCGCCGCTCTTAGGGTCAACGCGAGGCGGTGGCTTCTCGGAGCGGGAGGACGGTTTCTTCAAGATGCTCATCCGGCCTTGACGCCCCGCACCAGACCCGGTGTGTTGCGTCTAGTACGCATCACTACAAGAGTTGCGCTATTAACACCATAGTTGTATTGATGCTGGAATCATGCAACACTGGGGTGGTGTTGCAGGCTGCTCTCATCGGAGACGTGGTCGGATCCCGGCTCCATCGCGACCGATCCGAACTGGCGGCCACCCTCGGTGAGGCGCTGGAACGGGTGAACCGGTCGGTCCCGGCCCTCCTCGCCCTCACCGTCACGATCGGAGACGAGTTCCAGGGTTCGTACCCGACGATGGCGGATGCCCTGGCGGCCTCCCTTCGGCTGCGGGCGGCGACGGCGGGGCGGATCGACCTGCGGGTGGGGATCGGCTGGGGTGAGCTGATCGTAGAAGATCCCGACCGGAGCCCCTTCGGACAGGACGGGCCCTGCTGGTGGCGGGCCCGGGAGGCCCTCGACGCCCTCCGGGCCGCCGAGCGGTCCTACCGGTGGCCGCCGGCATGGAGGACGGCGGCGGTGACCGACACCGACATGGACACGCTTCTCCGGGGCTATCTGATGGCCCGGGACCACATCCTCGGTCGGCTCGACGCAACCGACGGTGAGATCCTCTGGGGTCTGTTGGAGGGGGAGAGCCAGACCGAGCTGGCCCGACGTCTCGACTTGGACAAGAGCTCGGTGAGCCGCAGGGCCCGCACCCACGGGCTGCTGGCCCTCGTCCGGGGACTCCCCGAAACGGTGGCGGGGACCGAACCGCGATGACACCCTGGCTGACGGTCGTCGTCCTGGTCGTCGGAGGCGGCCTGCTGACGCTCCCCGCCAACTGGGTGGTCCGATGGGTGCTCCGGCTCGCTCGTCACACCGGTCCCCCTGCCGACGTGGGGGCGGGGCGTTGGATCGGCCCGCTCGAACGGCTCCTCATCTACGTGCTCGTCGTCGTCGGGGAGCCGGGTGCCGCCGGGCTGGTGGTGGCGGCGAAGTCGATCCTCCGCTTCCCGGAGATCTCGGGCACCCCGGCCAGGATCGACCCCGAATACGTGCTCGTCGGATCCCTGGCGAGCTGGCTCGTCGGCTTCACGGTGGCGGTCGCGGTGCGGCTCGTCGTCGGCTGACGACGGCACCGAGGCCGATCCGAAGGCGCTCCCCGTCAGGAGACGAAGAGACTCGGGGATGGGCCCCAGCTCAAGGAACCCGGTACCAGACCACCTCGTCTTCCTCGAAGGACGCCAGCCGGGTGAGGATCCTGAGGTGTTCCAGATGGGCCACGGTCTCGCGGAGCGCCAGGCGTTTCTCCATGGCGGAGAGGTGAGGCCGGAACACCTGGCCCATGACCCGCCAGGCGGTGGCTGGTCCCAGCCGGACCACCTCTTCCATCCCGGCGAGGCGACGTTCGTGATGGAGGAGGATCTGGGAGACGCGCGCTGATCCCCGCTCGACGATCCTGCCGTGGGCCGGATAGGTGAGGCCGATCTCCGCTGCGAGTAGGCGCCGCAGCGCCGCCAGGTAGTCGCCGAGGGCGTCGTCGGTGGCGGCGTCGTACATGATCACCGGGGTGATACGGCCGAGGACGTGGTCCCCGGAGAACAGGATGCCGGTGAGGCTGTCGCGCAGACAGATGTGGCTGGGTTCGTGACCGGGTGTGTGCAACACCTCCAACGACCTGCCGCCGCCGAGGTCGATGTGGTCGCCGTCGTCGACGACGAGGTCGGGGGGTCCGATCGGTGGCATGAAATCGGGGCGGGGTCCGATCGACCCGATCTGGTCCTGGAACTCGGGCGGGACACCGTGGCGGCGGGCCAGGTCGAACAGCCACCGCTCGAACCCGGCGGTGTCGTTGTACCGCTCGTAGAGGGTGGCGGCCCGCCGATGCATCACCACCTGGCAGCCCCATTCGGCGACCAGCCGGGGCGCCATCCCCACGTGGTCGGGATGGAGATGGGAGACGACGAGGGTGTCGACGGAGCCCGGGTCGAGTCCCAGGAGGGCGAACCCCTTCAGCAAGGCGTCGCGGCCGGGCTCCCAGTCGACGCCGCAGTCGATCATCGTGAGGCCGTCGGGCCGTTCGATCACATAGACGTTCACCCACCGTGGGCTCGGAAACGGCAGGGGTGCGGGGATGGTGTGGATGCCGTGTCCGAGGTGCTGGGGCAGCGGCTCGCTCACCCGTGCACCGACTCCTTCACCGTGAAGGTGATGTCGAGGGTCACGGAGAACTCGGTGGGTACCCCGGCCTCGTCCACCGAGCCCCACACCCGGACCACTTCGAAGCGGGTGATCTCGTCGATGGTGATCGCCGCCCGGGCCAGCACGGTGCGGATGGCGTCTTCGATGGAGTCCGGCGAGCTGCCCGACAGGCGGACGGTCTTGGTGATCTGGGTCATGGGCCGAGCCTACCGAGTGCCGCGTCGATGGCGGCGGCCACCGTCGCCGCACCCGGTCCCAGGAGGATCGTGTAGTGGTTGAGGTGGGGCAGATGGGTGACGGTGAGTCGAGGGATCCGGGCGGCCGCGGCGTCGGCCATCGCTTCGGGGATGAGCCCACCCGGCTCGTCCAGGAGTCCCCTACCTGCCCGCAGCAGGTGCATGGGGACCGGCACCGTCTCGATCGCCCCTGCCAGGTCGGGGTCGGTGACGAGCTGACGTCCGTCGGTGCGGACCGCCTCGACCGATACCCGGGAACGCAGACACGGCGGCGTGCCGACCAGGTCGTAGCGGAGGTAGGCCTCCACGTCGCCGTTCCACGCCGGTCCCACCGCCGGGTGGGCCCGCCAGAAGTCGAAGTAGGCCTCGACGGACGGAAACTCCATACCGAGGCGGGTGATGGCGGGACCGACGACCGCCTCGATGACGGCGTCGGGCTCCATGCCGTCGGGGGCGGGGATCGGGAACCCGCCGTCGACGAGCACCAGGTGGGGGGTCCGGTCCGGATGTCGGCGGGCGAAGAGCGTCGCCACGTACGCGCCCATCGAGTGGCCGACGAGCACGGCCTGTCCGATGCCGAGGTGGTCGAGGACGCCGACCAGATCGGCGACGTGGGTCTCGATCCCGAAGGGCCCGGGAACCTCGGCACTCTCGCCCCGTCCCCGGAGGTCCACGGCGAGGGTCCGGACGGTGGGGGAGAGGACCCGTCGCAGCGGGGCGAACGACAGGGCGGAGGCGGTGATCCCGTGGATCAGAACGACGACCGGTCCGTCCGGGGGTCCCGAGTCGTAGACGGCGAGCCGTCCATGCGCGGTGGGGATGCGGATGAGTCCTTCCACGACCGTCCTCACGTCGGGGGATGGTCAGACCCTACCGGGCGCAACACTCCGAGAGAAAGCGAACATATGTTCGACTAATCTCGGGGGCGTGTCCGGATACGCCGAGCTGCACTGTCACACCAACTTCAGTTTCCTCGACGGTGCCAGCCACCCCGAACGGCTGGTGGAGCGTGCCGCCGAGCTGGGATACCGAGCGTTGGCGGTGACCGACCACGACGGGTTCCGGGGGGCGGTGAAGACGATGCAGGCGGCACGGCGGTGGGGGATGGCGGTGGTGTACGGGGTGGAGGTGGAGCTGACGGCGGCGCCGGAGGCCGAAGAGGAGGATCCCATCGGCCGGGCGGAACGATGGGACCGGGACCGGGCAGGAAGCTGGGACAGCCGGGCGACCGAAGGGCGGCTGCGTCGGGGCCGGACCCGACGGTCCCACGGGAGGAAACCGCAGGCATCCACCGAAGGGGAGCATCTCGTGTTGTTGGCGGGAAGCCCCGACGGATACCGGGCTCTGAGCCGTTTCGTCACCCGAGCCCAGTTCCGGGGGGAGAAGGACCGGCCTGTCTACACCTGGGCCGATCTCGCCGATCTCGGGGCACGGTCCGACGTCGTCGCCCTCAGTGGATGCCATCGGGGGGCGGTACCCCGGGCGGCGGCCGCCGGGGACCTCGCCGGAGCGATGACCGAGGCGGCGAGGCTGCGGGAGATCTTCGGGCGGCGCCTGCACCTCGAGTTGTGGCACCACGGCATGCCCGAAGACGATCCCCGCAACGACCTGATGTGGGAGGTGGCGAGACGGTTGCGAATCCCGGCGGTCGCCACCAACCAGGTCCACTACGCCGACCGCGAAGACGCCGACCTGGCAGAAGTGCTGGCGGCGATCGCCGGCCGCCGCCACCTCGAAGCCTCCGACGGGTTCCGTCCCGCCACCGACGAGCGTTACCTGAAGACCCCGGCCGAGATGGCCGCACGTTTCTCCCGCTATCCGGGGGTGGTGGACCGGGCGGCGGCCCTGGGGGAGGACCTGGCCTTCGACCTGGCATTGGTGGCTCCCCGGCTGCCGCCCTTCCCGATGCCGGGCCATTTCCGGGACGAGATGGAGTATCTGCGGCACCTCACCTTCGAGGGAGCACGGAGGGTGTATCCCGACCATAAAGGTGAAGTAGAGGTAGAGGCTAAAGCTCGACTCGAACATGAGCTGGGGGTGATCGAGGAGCTCGGGTTCGCCGGCTACTTCCTGGTGGTGAAGGACCTCGTGGATTTCGCCCGCTCCCGGGACATCCTCTGCCAGATCCGGGGTTCGGGAGCCGACTCGGCGGTGTGCCGCTGCCTGGGTCTCACCCGGGTGGACCCGATCCGCCTCGGGCTTCCCTTCGAACGGTTCCTCTCCACCGAACGGGGCCGTCCCCCCGACATCGACCTCGACCTGGAGGCGGACCGCCGGGAGGAGGTGATCCAGTACTGCTACCGCCGGTACGGGAGGGAACGGGCGGCGATGGTGGCGAACGTCATCACCTACCGGGCCCGGTCGGTGTTGCGGGACGTCGCCAAGGCCTTCGGGTTCACCCCGGCGCAGGTGGACGGCCTCTCCCGCTATCTGGAGACCCGGGACCCCAAACGGCTCCGTCTGGAGGATCCGCTGCCCCACGGGCTCACCGCCGACCGGATCTACGACGTCTGTCACCGCCTCGACGGGTTCCCCCGCCACCTCGGGATCCACTCGGGCGGGGTGGTGATCGCCGACCGACCCCTCCATCAGGTGGTGCCCCTGGAGTGGGGACGGATGGAGGGGCGGTCGGTGCTGCAGTGGGACAAGGACGACTGCGCGGCCATCGGGATCGTCAAGTTCGACCTGCTGGGGTTGGGGATGCTCAACGCCCTCCACCTCACCACCGACCTCATCGCCGACGCCCACGGCATCGACCTCGACCTCGCCTCCCTCCCCCAGGAGCCGGCCATCTACCGGATGCTCACCGCCGCCGACACCGTCGGGGTCTTCCAGGTGGAGTCCCGGGCGCAGATGGCGACCCTGCCGAAGATGAAACCCCGGACCTTCTACGACCTGGCGGTGGAGGTGGCCCTCATCCGTCCCGGGCCCATCCAGGGTCAGTCGGTCCACCCCTACCTGCGCCGTCGCAACGGCCAGGAGCCGGTCAGTTACCCCCATCCCCTCACCGAACCGATCCTCGCCAAGACCCTGGGGGTGCCCGTCTTCCAGGAACAGCTCATGGAGCTGGCCCGGATCTGCGCGGGCTTCGACGGCGGCCAGTCCGACCGGCTCCGGCAGGCGATGACCCACAAACGTTCCGAAGAGGCGATGGCCCGGCTCCGGGACGAGGTCTACGCGGGGATGGCCGCCAACGGGATCACCGGTGCCGCCGCCGACGAGATCTGGGAGAAGCTGCAGGGGTTCGCCAGTTTCGGGTTCCCCGAGAGCCATTCGGTGAGTTTCGCCTACATCGTCTACATGTCTGCCTGGCTCAAATACCACTGGCCCGCCGAGTTCCTCGCCGGGCTGCTCAACGCCCAGCCGATGGGGTTCTACAGCCCCAACTCCCTGGTCCAGGACGCCCAACGTCACGGGGTGGTCGTCCTCGGCCCCGATGTCAACGCCTCCTGTCACGACTGCACCATCGAACCGGCCGAGGCCGACCCCGACGACGTCGTCGAATATCTGGGGGGAGCGTGGCGGCGGGGTCGGGGCCCGGTGGACGACCCGCTCCGTCCGGCGGTGGCGGTGCGGATGGGGCTGCGGTACGTCCGCAACCTGGGACCCGCCGAGATCGCCCGGATCGAAGTGGCCCGCCGCATCGGAGGGCCCTTTACCGACCCCACCGAACTGGCCTTCCGCACCGGGCTGGGCCTGCCTGCCCTGGAGGGCCTCGCCGCCGCCGGAGCGCTGGCGTCGATCGGTCTCGACCGTCGGGCGGGCCTGTGGGCGGCGGGGGCCCTCGCCGAGGTCACCCCCGAACGTCTCCCCCTCGCCCCCGGAGCCGAGGCGCCGCCTCTGCCGGAGATGGACGAACGGGAAACCCATCAAGCCGACCTGTGGGCGACCGGGGTGTCACCCACTCATCCGATCTCGTTCCTCCGCCGGGAGCTGACAGAACGGGGCTGCGTCACCGCGGCGGAGATCCTCGGTCTGGGACGCAGCGGGGTCCGGGTGGCGATCGGTGGGGTCGTCACCCACCGCCAGCGCCCCGGCACCGCCAACGGGGTGATCTTCTTCAACCTGGAGGACGAGACCGGCCTGGTCAACGTCGTCGTCCTCCCCGGGGTCTGGGAGGCTCAACGGCAGCTCGCCCGTCGAGAGCCCGGCCTCGTCGTCCACGGCACGGTGGAGTACGCCGACGGGGTCACCAACCTGGTGGCCCGCCGGTTCGAACCGCTCCCGGTGACCGGCGTCCGCAGCCGGGACTTCCGGTGAAGGCTCAGCCCGGAGGCCCCGCTGGGCGGTGGCTCGTCCGCCGCGATACGCGACAATGAAGACACATCGTGAAGCTGCGACATCCCGCAACGCCAGGCGGCCCGACTCCCGGTGACCGCCATGGGCGCCGGGCCTCCGATCTCCCTCGTCGGCTCGTCGTCGTGGTCTTCGCCACCGGGCTCGTGGCCGCCGCCTGTTCACCGACGTCCACCCGGCTCGACGTCGCCGACCCGCCGGAGTCGACCGCGGTGACCGTCGAGACGACTGTACCCTCTTCCCCGGTCGGCGGACCTCCGCCGCCGGTCTCGGCTCCTCCGGACACTGAGGGATCCTCCCCCGAGGTGGTCCCCGACCTCCGCGTCGACTTCACCATCGTCGAGAACTGCGGGCCTCCCCATCCCGGCGAAGTCACGGCTCTCGCCGAACCGCCCAGCATCTACCTGGTAGACGGTGTCTTCTACCTGTCGCCGGTGACCTGGATCGGCGGTCCGGTGCTGATGGTCGAAGACTCCGAGATGCTGGCGGTGGCGGAGGACCTGATCCAAGCCCTCGACTCGGCACCCCCCATCCTGTCCCGACCCGACCCCTTCACCTCCGACGGCACGTACTTCCGGCTTGAGACGGGGGCCGACGCCAAGACCTGGTGTGCCTTCGCCCTGGAGGTGCCGGGATTGGCCGTCGTCGAACCCGGCGCCGTCGAAGCGGAGGGCCTCGCCGAGCGGCTGCTCCTGGGCTTGGGATGGCAGGGCGGCCGCTGGGAGAACCCGAACGGTGTGCCCTTCGACGGCCCCCTCGCGTTGATCCCGTCCTCGCGGCCCACCCCGGACCGGGAGGCCACAGAACTCCCTCCGGGGGTCGAGATCGGATCCAACCGATGCATCGAGCTCGACGCCGACCAGCAACGCGCCTACCTGGAGGCGAAGGCGTCGGCCGAGCGGTCCGGTGGCACCGTCTGGTGGACCGACGGGGAGGTCACCACCACCCTCATCTCACGGTGGCTGCTCCCCGGCGAATCCTGTCGGAGGCTGGTGGAGCGCTTCGATGGGCTGGCAGCCCGCCAGGGCACCTCCGAAGGGTCGTGAGCGCCGGCCCTCAGCCCGGAGGCCCTGCCTGGGCGACCTCCGGGGCGGTGTCGGCCGCGTACTTGGTGAAGTTGTCCCGGAACATGGCGGCCAGTTTCCGGGCCTGGGCGTCGAAGGCGTCGGGGTCGTCCCAGGTGCCGCGAGGGATGAGCAGCTCGGAGGGGACGCCGGGCACCTCGGTGGGGACCGAAATCCCGAAGATCGGGTCGGTGACGTAGGGGACGTCGTCGAGGTCGCCTGCCAGGGCGGCGTTGAGCATCGCCCGGGTGTGGGGGATGCGGATGCGGTGGCCCACCCCGAAGGGGCCTCCCGTCCACCCGGTGTTGATCATCCACAGCCCGGGGTCGAACTCGTCGATCTTGGTGGCGAGGACGTCGGCGTAGTGGCCGGGGGGCAGGGGCAGGAAGGGAGCGCCGAAACAGGGGGAGAAGGTCGCCTCCGGTTCGGTCACCCCCCGTTCGGTTCCGGCCAGCTTCGCCGTGTAGCCGGAGACGAAGTAGTACATGGCCTGCTCTTTGGTGAGCCGGGCGATCGGGGGCAGCACCCCGAAGGCGTCAGC
>WFOA01000021.1 GCA_015488325.1 Acidimicrobiia bacterium
GTGGAACGCCGCCGCCAGGATCGTCTCTTTGGTGAAGGCCCCACCCAGGGGTGGCACGGCGGCGAGGGCGAGAGCGCCGACGCCGAAGAGGGCGGCCACCCGGGGCAGCGCCCGCCCCAGACGCAGTTTGGACAGGTCGAGCGTCCCTCCGGCGTGGAGGGCGACTCCGGCACCGAGGAAGAGGAGCGACTTGAACGCCGCGTGGGCGGTGAGCTGGCCGGCCGCCGCCCCGGTGAAGCCGGCCCCGATCGCCACGAGCATCAGCCCGTACTGGGCCGACGTGGACCCCGCCAAGGCCCGCTTGAAGTCGGACTGGGTGAGGGCGACGACTCCGCCGGCGAGCGCCGTGACGAGACCGATCCCGATGACGGCGGGCGAGAACCACGGCACCGGCTCCAGGAGGGGCTGCAGCCGCGCGAGGAGGTAGGCGCCGGCTGCGACCATCGTGGCCGAATGGAGGAGGGCCGACACGGGGGTGGGTCCGGCCATGGCGGAGAACAGCCACGGAGAGAAGGGGAACTGGGCCGACTTGGCGGCCGCCGCCAACAGCACACCTCCGGCGACGACCCCCAACAGGACCGGGTCGTCGGCGCCCTCCAAACCGGAGAAGAAGAACCCTCCGGTGAGGGCGAACACGGCCCCCGAGGCAACGTAGAGGCCGAGGTCGCCGAACCGGGTGGTGACGAAGGCCTCCCGTGCGGACCGGGGACGCTCGGCATCGCGCCATTCGTGCCCGATGAGCGTCCATGAGGCGGCACCGACCAGCTCCCAGGCGACGAGGAGCGTCAAGAAGTCGGCGGCGAGCACCAGCAGCTCCATCGCCGCCACGAACCAGACGATCATCGCCAGGAGGCGGGCCAGGGCGGGGTCTTCGTGGAGATGGCTCGCCGCGTAGACGGCGACCGCCGTGGCGATCGTGGGGACGAGCACCACCATGAGCCGACTCAGACCGGTGGCTGCGAGACCGAGGTCCATCCCCGCCCCCCACGTCCAGGCCCCCGTCGCCTCGGTCAGCGCCACCCAGACGCCCACCACGACGGTGAGGGTGGTGGCCGCCCCGGCAGCCGGGCCGAGCCACCTCCGACGTCTCCGGAGGGCGAGGACGGCGACGCCGCCGAGGGCGGGGACGAGGACCGGGAGCCAGACCATCAGTTCCGCAGCCTCTTCAGCTTCTCGGTGATGTCGGCTTTGCGTGCCCGATACACGGCGGTGACCAGGGCGAAGCCCATGGCGGCTTCGATGGCCATGACGGCGAGGACCACGACGACGAGGAGTTGGCCACGGGGATCGCCTCCGGTCGTCCCCCACCAGAACACGACGATCGCCAACACCGTGGCGTTGATCATGAGTTCCAGCCCCATCATGATCATCACGAAGGACTGCTGGCTGAGGGCGCCGTAGACACCGATCCCGAAGATGGCGGCGGAGAAGACGAGGATCAACTCGATCACGACGCGGCCTCCTCGGGATCGAGGGGCGGCTCGACGGAGCCGGCGTCGGCGTCGCCGAACCTGCCCCACTTCCCGGCGACGGCGACCGCGCCGATCATCACCGCCAACAACGCCACCCCGGCCGATTCGAACACGAGCATCGACCGGCCCAGCAGCTCGAAGCCGAGCTCGGCGGTGGGGTCGGCGCCCGCCGGGGCAGGGTCGGCGGGGAAGTCGGCGACGAGGGCGACCGTGGCGAGGAGCAGGAACGACCCCACTCCGGCGGCGATGGCCGTCCGGTGCTGGTGCACCATGACCATCGGGTTCAGTCCTGCCGGGTTCATCATGTACATGACCATGAAGATGGCCATGATCGTCATCTCGCCGGCCATCATCAGGATGAGGATGAGGCCGAGGAACTGGGAGTCGAGGGTCACCAGCATCGCTCCCACCCCGACGAACGACGCCATCAGCCAGTAGGCGGCCCGCACCATCGAGTCCGTCCGGAACACCAGCCATCCGGTGACGACCGAGGCGACACCGAAGACGACGATGGCGGTCACGCCGAGCACGCTCATAGGGCGAGGATCCCCGATGCGAACACGTCGACCAGCGCCACCGGCAGGAGGACGACCCACCCGAACCACACGAACCGTTCGACCCTCATCCGGGCGAAGGCGTGGCCCGACCACACGAACACCGCGAGCAACACCAGGGTCTTCAGGGCGGTCCAGGCCCAGCCCGGGAGGACCGGTCCGAGGTGGCCGCCGAGGAAGATGGCGGCGCCCATCACCGAGAGCGTGACGAGCACACCCGCCCGGGCGATCCGCCACACCGCCCGCGCCGACCCCGACGCCTCGAGCACCGCCCCTCCGGCCAGGTCGGTCCCTTCGGGGATCCGGAACGGCCCCCAGAAGGCGACCGCCGCCCCGGTGACGAGGTACACGGGGAGTCCGAGGGGTTGGCGCACCACGTTCCACAGTCCCTCCTGGGAGGCGACGATCGCCCCCACCGACAGGGACTCCGCCGGGATCGCCGTCGTCAACACCACGAGGGAGAAGGGGATCCCGAAGGACAGGGCCATCGCCGCGAAACGGTAGGCACCGATCAGCGGGAAGAGGGAGTTCGGCGACCATCCCTGCAGGAAGACCGCCACCATCACGATGATCATCGCCGCACCGAAGAGCACCACCCCGGCGGAGACGTCCGCCACGGCGAGGGACGGGGTCACCGGCACCGCCGTCAGCCCGGCGGCGGCGAGGGCCGCCAGGAGGGCCGGGGCGAGGATCCACGCTTCGGCGTCGGGACGCTCGGTCTCGGTCCGTCTCTGGACCGCCAGGAACGCCGCCCGCCGGATCGGCCACACGAACCAGTCCCGCGGGCCCCGAGACACAGGCCCGAAGGCTCGGTCGAGGACCGCCACCACGTAGGCGCCGATGCCCAGCACACCCCCGACGAAGAGCACCGACACGACCGGGTTCATACCGGGATCTCCCTGCCTGCCGCCTCGACGTCGAGGTCGAGGGTGTGGATGATGGTGACGGCGTCGCCCCATTCCTGGCCGACCAGCACCTCCGGCGCAAGATCCAACAGGGTCCTCTCCGGCGGCGGCTCCCCGACCTCGAGGCGACCTCGAGGCGCCTCCACGACTCCGCGCCCACCCGCCCGTGCCGGTCCCGCCTTCGCCGCCAACTCGAGGGCCTGGACGGTCTCGGCCAGGAGCAGACGCACCCGGGCGGCGGCGTCGCCGCCTTCGACGGTGACGGGTTCGAAACCCAGCTTCCGGTACTCCGGGTCGTCGGATCGGGCGTCCACGGCGACACCCGTCGCCCGGGCGGCGGGGCCAGGCGGGGGGCGATCGAGGCGGCCGACCCCACGCAGCGCCAGGGCATACAGTCCCGCCCGCACCAACGCGGCGGCGAGACGTTCCACCTCGCCGGTGGCGCCGGGGCGGATCCCGTGGACGAGGCGCAGCGCTCGCCGGGAAGCCACGGCGAGGTCCTCGACCCTGAGGATCTCCGCCAGCAGGCGTAGGTGGTGGCGGGCCCGGGCCAGTTCCATCTCGGCGATCGGGACCGGCTCCGTCAACGCCCGGACGAACAGGTCGGAGCCTTCGCCGGGGACGATCGGTGCCGGGCCGACTTCGACCTCCTGGAGGACGTCGCCTTGGAACACCACGTCGAGTCGAAGCCCCGGAGGGAGGGTCGGCAACCAGGGTCCGATCGTGATGGGAACCCGATCCAGCTCCAGTCCGTCACGGGCAGGGCCGCGCTCGGCCATCGGACGCCCGTAGGGGGTTCCTCCGGTCATCCCCATCCCGCCCTGCCCGTAGGGACCCACGCCCCGCCACTCGACCGGGTCCACGTCGGGCAGGATCGGCGGCTCTCCCCGGTCGGGATCGGACATGAGCTCGGCGAAGGTCTCGGTGATGGCGGCGACGACGGCGTCTTCTCCCCCGTCGACGACGACGGCGTCGGGGAGGCTCGCCACCGGTTCGCCGCCCCACCGGACGGTCCGACGGGGCGGGGCGAGCTGGTCGTGGACCTGGGCGAGTCCGTCGACGTCGCCGGGGGGAAACGCCCCGACGACGAGCATCACCGCCGCGTGCCGGGGGCTATCGACGAGTTCCAGCTCGGGGCGGAGACGGAGGTCTTGGATCGCCTCACGGGCCCCGCCTCCCACCACGGGGAAGACGGGGACTTCGACGCCGACGGCGAGACGGCCCAGCCATCCTCTCAGGCCCATTGGAACCCTCGCTCACGCCAGGTGTAGACCATCCCCACCACGAGGATGAGGATGAACATCAGCATCTCGACGAGAGCGACGATTCCCTCCTCGACGAACACGACCGCCCACGGGTACATGAAGACCATCTCCATGTCGAACGCCAGGAACAACAGCGCCATCACGTAGTAGCGAATGTGGAACCGGTTCCAGGCGTGAACCTGGGGCGGCATGCCTCCGGTGAAGGGAACCCGCTCGGGTACGGTGAGGGTGGTCGGCTCCAAGACCGAGGACAGCCATCGGGCCACGAGGGCCGCCAATCCTGCTGCCAACAGGACCACGAGCGCGGCTCCGAGCCCTCCCATGTCCCTCGCCTCCTGTCGCCGTCGGCTTCGTACCGGACCCTAGTCGGCGTAGTCCTCGGGGTTCTCGTCGAACTCCTCTTTGCAGTCCTTCGAGCAGAAGTAGTAGGTGGTGCCCTCGTACTCGCTGGTGCCGACGGCGTGGTCCTCTTCGATGGTCATGCCGCAGACCGGATCTTTGACCGCCACGCGGTCTCCCTTCTCTCGCTCGTCTCTCTCGTGTCCGGCCCCAGGGGGCCTCGTGGCGAGCATAGCACCGGGCGTAACCCACCCCCCCTGGGGTGGCATAGGCCATCCGGATGGGTCGACGGCTCCCTGCCGGAACCCGCGACCGGTGTCGGGCGACCAGGCAGGCCCCGACGCGACCTCCCCCTCTCGGCGGGAGAGGGGGAGGCGCAGATGGCGGGAGCTCGGGTCGGTCAGGACTCGGACGACTCCTCGTCCTCCTCCGAACCCTCCGAACCCTCCGAGTCGGTCTCCTCGGTCGAGGCGGCACCCAACGAGGCGAGCCACTCGGCCGGGTTCTCGGGGAGGCCCTCGTCGGCACCGGCCGGCGCGGCCTCACCGAAGATCCCCAGGGTGGCGGAGACGGTGGTCGCCCCCGGCAGCACCGGCTGCAGGCTCTGGTAGGCCTGGGAACCGGTCCCCGCCGGGATCAGCTTGCCGATGATGACGTTCTCCTTCAATCCCCGCATGAAGTCCGACTTCGACTGGATGGCCGCATCGGTGAGCACCCGGGTGGTCTCCTGGAAGGAGGCGGCCGACAGCCACGAGTCGGTGGCGAGGGAAGCCTTGGTGATCCCCATCAACTCGGGCCGTCCCTCGGCGGGACGTTTGCCCTCCTCCACCAGGGCCCGGTTGGTGTCGCGGAAACGCTGCTCGTCCACCAGTTCGGCGGGGAGGAAATCCGAGTCGTTCGGAGCCACCACCCGCACACGCCTCAGCATCTGGCGGACGATCAGCTCGATGTGCTTGTCGTGGATCTCGACGCCCTGGGACCGGTACACCTCCTGGACCTGGTCCACCAGGTACTGCTGGGCGGCCCGCACCCCCCGGAACTCGAGGACCTCCTTCGGGTCGAGGGGCCCTTCGGTGAGCTGGGTGCCCGGTTCCACCGTATCCCCTTCCCGGACCCGGAGCCGGGCCCGTCGGCTCACCGGGTAGGTCACCTCGCCGTCCTTGTTCTCGAGGATCACCCGACGCCCTTCTTCGTCGTCGACGATCCGGACGGTGCCACCGAACTCGGCGAGGACGGCCTTGCCCTTCGGGGTGCGGGCCTCGAACAGCTCCACCACCCGGGGAAGGCCGTGGGTGATGTCCTCCCCGGCGACGCCGCCGGTGTGGAAGGTCCGCATGGTGAGCTGGGTACCGGGCTCGCCGATCGACTGGGCGGCCATGATGCCGACGGCCTCCCCCACCTCGACCAGCTTGCCGAGGGCGAGGCTCAGCCCGTAGCACATCTGACACACGCCGAGACGCGAGTCGCAGGTCAGCACCGACCGGACCCGCACCTCCTCGACGTCCCCGGCGGCGGCCTGGATGGCCACCAGCTCGTCCGAGCCCACCACGGAGCCCCGCTTCAGCTTGACCCCGTGGCGGGTCTCGAGCACCTTCTTGCCGACCTTGATGTCGTCGGCCAGAACCCTGCCGAAGATCCGGGACCGCAGGTTGCGGATTGGGCTGCCGGTGTCGTCGACGATCCTGATGCGGATGGCCTTGTCGGTCTCACAGTCGGCCTCGTGGACGATCACCTCCTGGGAGACGTCCACCAGACGACGAGTGAGATATCCCGAGTCCGCCGTACGCAGAGCGGTGTCGGCGAGACCCTTGCGGGCGCCGTGGGTGGAGATGAAGTACTCCAGCACCGACAGGCCCTCCCGGAAGTTGGAGATGATGGGCCGAGGGATGATGTCGCCCTTCGGGTTGGCGACCAGTCCCCGCATCCCGGCGATCTGGCGGACCTGCATGACGTTCCCGCGGGCGCCGGAACCCACCATCATGTCCACCGAGTTGAACTTCTCCTCGTGGAGGGTCCGTTCCATCGCCTCCTTCACCCGGTCGGTGGCCTCGGTCCAGATCTCGATGAGCTCCTGACGTCGCTCGTCGTCGGTGACGACACCCTTCTGGTAGAGCTTCTGGACCTTCTCGGCCCGGGCTTCGTACTCTTCGAGGATCTTCGCCTTGTCGGGCGGGGTCTTGACGTCGTCGAGGGCGATCGTCAGCCCGGCCCGGGTCGCGTACTGGAACCCCAGGTCCTTGACGGCGTCGAGCATCTCGGTGGCCTCGGAGCGGGGATACCGTTCGATGATCACCTCGATGAGACGCCGCAGGTCGGATTTGATCACCACGGCGTTGACGTAGGGGAACCCGGCGGGGAACGCCTCGTTGAGGATCGCCCGACCCAGGGTGGTCTCGGTCGGTCGGTTCGGGTCGACCGGTTCGGGCTCCAAGAGGCCGTCGAGGACGTCCCGGAACTCGGCGTGGCGCTCGGGGTCACCGGCCAGGGGCCCTACCCGGAGCTTGATCGGGGCGTGGAGGCTGAGCTCGCCGAGGTCGTAGGCCATCTTCGCCTCCTCCACCGACGAGAAGACCCGACCGGCGCCGGGCGCGTCCTCAACCAGCTCCGACAGGTAGTACACGCCGATGACCATGTCCTGGCTCGGGGTGACGATGGGTCGGCCCGACGCCGGCGACAGGACGTTGTTCGGCGACAGCATGAGGATCCGGGCCTCGGCCTGCGCCTCGGCGGACAGCGGCAGATGGACCGCCATCTGGTCCCCGTCGAAGTCGGCGTTGAACGCCTCGCAGACCAGCGGGTGGATCTGAATGGCCTTGCCTTCCACCAGCACCGGCTCGAACGCCTGGATGCCGAGCCGGTGAAGCGTCGGCGCCCGGTTCAACAGCACCGGATGCTCCTGGATGACCTCACCGAGGACGTCCCAGACCTGGGGCCGCTGGCGTTCCACCATCCGCTTCGCCGACTTGATGTTCTGCGCCAGATCGAGGTCGACGAGCCGCTTCATCACGAAGGGCTTGAACAGCTCGAGGGCCATCACCTTGGGGAGACCGCACTGGTGGAGCTTGAGCTGGGGTCCCACCACGATGACCGAACGACCCGAATAGTCGACCCGTTTGCCCAGCAGGTTCTGGCGAAAGCGGCCCTGTTTGCCCTTGAGCATGTCGGAGAGCGACTTGAGGGCACGGTTGCCGGGACCGGTCACCGCCCGGCCACGACGTCCGTTGTCGAACAGGGCGTCCACGGCCTCCTGCAGCATGCGTTTCTCGTTGTTGACGATGATCTCGGGGGCGCCGAGATCGAGGAGGCGCTTCAGGCGGTTGTTCCGGTTGATCACCCGCCGGTACAGGTCGTTGAGGTCGGAGGTGGCGAACCGCCCACCGTCGAGCTGCACCATGGGACGGAGATCCGGCGGGATGACCGGAACGGTCTCCAAGATGAGGTCGGTGGGATGGTTCTTGCCCTCCCAGAAGGGCTTCACCACCTTCATCCGCTGGGTGGCGCGCTGACGCTTCTGCGCCGAGTTGGCGCTCAGCATCTCGTTGAGCCGCTCCATCTCGGCGTCGAGGTCGAGGCGGCTCAGCAGATCCCGGATCGCCTCGGCTCCCATCCCGCCTTCGATGTAGGCGGCGTAGCGCTCGTGGATCTCCCGCCAGAGCTGCTCGGAGTCGACGAGGTCCTTCGGCTTCATCGTCCGGAAGGTCTCGAAGGCCTCCTCGATGAGGTCGGCCTCACGCTGGGCCCGTTCTTCCCGGTCCTTGATCTCGCGTTCGACCTCGCGACGGCGGGCGGACATCTCGGTGGCCTTCGCCCCGGCTTCCTCCATCCTCGCCAGCTCGTCTTCGAGGGCCTCGAGCCGGATGTCCTTCCACTCGTCGAACTCTTTGCGCACCATCTCCAACTCGGCGCGCATGGCCTCTTCGAGCTCGGGGAGGTCGGCCTGCCGTTTCTCGTCGTCCACCGCCGTGATCAGGTAGGAGGCGAAGTAGATGACCTTCTCCAGGTCCTTCGGCGACATGTCCAGCAGGTAGCCGAGACGGCTCGGCACCCCTTTGAAGAACCAGATGTGGGTCACCGGAGCGGCCAGCTCGATGTGTCCCATCCGCTCACGGCGCACCTTGGAGCGGGTCACCTCGACGCCGCAGCGTTCACAGACGATCCCCTTGTACCGGATCCGCTTGTACTTGCCGCAGTAGCACTCCCAGTCGCGCTGGGGCCCGAAGATCCGTTCGTCGAACAGACCTTCCTTCTCGGGCTTCAGGGTCCGGTAGTTGATGGTCTCTGGTTTCTTCACCTCGCCGTAGGACCAGGCTCGCACCTGGTCGCTGGAGGCCAGGCTGATCTTCAGCTCGTCAAAGATCTGACGCACCGCGTCTCCTCGTCTCGTACGTTTGCGCCTGCCGAATCTCCACCCGGCTCATACCTCGGCCTCGGGCCGTTCGGGCCGGGACAGGTCGATCCCCAGGGATTCCGTCGTCCGGTACATGTCTTCGTCGAGTTCGCGCAGCTCCACCTCTTCACCCGCCGAGAGCATCTCGACGTTGAGGCAGAGGCTCTGCATCTCTTTGACGAGGACCCGGAAGGACTCCGGGATCCCCGGTTCGGGGATGTTGTCGCCCTTCACGATCGCCTCGTACACCTTCACCCGGCCCTGGACGTCGTCGGATTTGATGGTCAGCAGCTCCTGGAGGGCGTAGGCGGCTCCGTAGGCCTCGAGGGCCCACACCTCCATCTCACCGAACCGCTGACCGCCGAACTGCGCCTTCCCGCCCAGCGGCTGCTGGGTGATCATCGAGTAGGGCCCGGTGGAGCGGGCGTGGATCTTGTCGTCCACCAGGTGCACCAGCTTCAGCATGTAGATGTAGCCCACGGTGACCGGCGTGTCGAAGGGCTCCCCGGTGCGCCCGTCGAAGAGCACCGCCTTGCCCGACTCGTCGACCAGCCTGTCCCCGTCCCGGTTGGGCCGGGAATGGGCGAGGACGGCCATGATCTCGTCCTCCTGGGCGCCGTCGAACACGGGGGTCGCCACCCGGGTCCACGGCTTGGCGCCCTTGGCGGCGGGGCTGTCACCGTCGAAGGGCTCCCAGCCCTGGGCGGCGGCCCACCCCAGATGGGTCTCCAGCACCTGCCCGAGGTTCATGCGGGACGGTACCCCGAGGGGCGACAGGATGATGTCGACCGGCGTGCCGTCGGCGAGGAACGGCATGTCCTCTTCCGGCAGGATCTTGGCGATGACGCCCTTGTTCCCGTGCCGGCCGGCCAGCTTGTCGCCTTCGGAGACCTTGCGCTGTTTCGCCACGTACACCCGCACGAGCTCGTTCACGCCAGGAGGCAGGTCGAAACCTTCGGATCGCTTGAACACCTTGACGGCGATCACCTTGCCCGACTCGCCGTGGGGCACCTTGAGGGAGGTGTCCCGGACTTCACGGGCCTTCTCCCCGAAGATGGCTCGGAGCAGCCGCTCCTCGGGAGTCAGCTCCGTCTCGCCCTTGGGGGTGACCTTCCCGACCAGGTAGTCGCCGGGCCCGACCTCGGCACCGATGCGGATGATCCCGTCTTCGTCGAGGTTGGCCAGCACCTCGTCGGCGACGTTGGGGATGTCCCGGGTGATCTCCTCGGCACCCAGCTTGGTGTCTCGGGCGTCGATCTCGTGCTCTTCGATGTGGATCGAGGTGAGCACGTCGTCTTTCACGAGCCGCTCCGAGATGATGATGGCGTCCTCGAAGTTGTGTCCCTGCCACGGCATGAAGGCCACGAGGAGGTTGCGGCCCAGGGCCAGCTCGCCGTGGTCGGTGGACGGCCCGTCGGCGAGGACGTCGCCTTCCGCCACCGTGTCCCCTTCGGCGACCACCGGCTTCTGGTTGACGCACGTCCCCTGGTTGGAGCGTTCGAACTTGGCGAGGGCGAAGGTGTGCTTCTTGTTGGAGCCCGACTCTTTGACCACGATCCGGTCTCCGGTCACTTCCACCACCGTCCCCGCCACCGGCGAGAGGATCATGTCGCCCGAATCCTTGGCCGCCCGTTCCTCGACGCCGGTGCCGACCAGCGGAGCCTCGGCCTTGAGGAGCGGCACCGCCTGGCGCTGCATGTTCGAGCCCATCAGGGCCCGGTTGGCGTCGTCGTGTTCGAGGAAGGGGATGAGCGAGGTCGACACAGAGACGATCTGCTTGGGCGAGACATCCATGTAGTCCACCTCGTCGGGGCTCACGTAGTCCACCTCGCCGCCGGCCCGACGCACGAGGACCCGGTCGTTGAGGAAGGACCCGTCCTTCGCCAGCGGCGCGTTCGCCTGGGCGATGACGTACTGTTCCTCCTCGGTGGCGGTGAGGTAGTCGACCTGCCGGGTGACCTTCCCGTTCTTGACCTTCCGGTACGGGGTCTCGATGAACCCGAACCGGTTGACCCGGGCGTAGGTGGCGAGGGACCCGATGAGGCCGATGTTGGGGCCTTCCGGCGTCTCGATCGGGCACATCCTCCCGTAGTGGGACGAGTGGACGTCACGCACCTCGAATCCCGCCCGCTCCCGGGACAGCCCACCCGGACCGAGGGCCGACAGGCGGCGCCGATGGGTGAGACCGGCCAGCGGGTTGGGCTGGTCCATGAACTGGCTGAGCTGGCTGGTTCCGAAGAACTCCTTGATGGATGCGGTCACCGGCCGGATGTTGATGAGGCTCTGGGGCGTGATGGCGTCGGGATCCTGGGTGGTCATCCGCTCCTTCACGACCCGTTCGAGTCGGGTCAACCCGACCCGAACCTGGTTCTGGATGAGCTCGCCGACGGTCCGGATCCGCCGGTTCCCGAAGTGGTCGATGTCGTCGGTCCTGACCGGCACCTCCACACCCCGGTGGGTGACCATGCTCTGTTCGCCGGCGTGGAGGGCCACCAGGTACCGGATCGTGTCGACGATGTCTTCGTCACGCAGCAGGGCGAGGTTCTCGGCCCGGTAGTCCTTCGGCGGTTCCTCACGGAACTTCTGGGCGAGCTTGTACCGACCGACCCGGGTGAGGTCGTAGCGCTTCGGGTTCCGGAACAGGGTCTGGATGAGACCGCGGGCCGACTCCACGGTGGTCGGCTCCCCGGGGCGCAGCTTGCGGTACAGGTCGATCAGCGCCTCGTCCCGGTCGTGGGCCGTGTCCCGCTCCAAGGTGTTGCGGATCGACTCGGCTCCGTCGAACAGGTCGAGGATCTCTTCGTCGGTCTCGACGATCCCCAGGGCACGAAGGAAGGCGGTGACGTACTGACGCCGCTTCCGGTCGACCCGGACGCCGACCGTGTTGCGCTTGTCGGTGTCGAACTCGAGCCATGCGCCCCGGCCGGGGATGATCTTCCCCGAGTAGATGATCGTGTCGGACGTCTTGTCGGGCGTCGAATCGAAGTACACGCCGGGGGACCGGACGAGCTGGCTCACCACCACCCGTTCGGTGCCGTTGATGATGAACACCCCGTTCTCGGTCATCATCGGGAAATCCCCGAGGAAGACCTGCTGTTCTTTGATCTCACCGGTCTGCTTGTTGAGGAACCGGGCGGTGACGAACAGGGGCCGTGCGTAGTTGGCGTCCCGCTCCCGGCACTCCTCGATCGACATCGGCGGGTCACCGAAACGGTGGTCGGTCAGCTCGAGGGCGAGGGTTCCGGTGAAGTCCTCGATCGGTGAGATCTCCTCGAAGATCTCGCGCAGCCCCTCCTCCAAGAACCAGCGGAAGGAGTCGTGTTGGACGGCGAGCAGGTCGGGGAGAGGGAGGACCTCGGGGATCTTGGCGAACGACAGGCGCTCATCGACGCGCGAGGGCAAGGGAGCCTCCTTGGGGTTCCGGACAGCGACCCCGGACAATAACACAACGACGCAGACACCTCAAATGGGCCCCGTCGGTGGTCGGTCTTCAATTGTCCGGGCGACCCGGATCCTCGGGCGTGCTGTCCGATCCGGAGGGATTCCGGCGGTCACGACCTGCGGTCATCCTATCGGAAGCTCCCGGAGGGCGTCAAGGGTCGGCGCCCCCGGCCCCCGCCTCGGCGCCGCGAATCTGGCATCATCGAGGGGAACCCTCCCGGAGGACGAACCATGGATCTGCACGCACTGTTGGGACCCGAGGCCGACGACCTGCTGGGACACACCTCGAAGGGCATCCCCGCCGAATCCCTCACCCTCCCGGGACCGGACTTCGTCGACCGGGTGTTCGCGTCCACCGACCGATCCCCCCAGGTCCTCCGCAACCTGGCGGCCATGTACGACCACGGTCGGCTCGGCGGTACCGGGTACCTGTCGATCCTCCCCGTGGACCAGGGCATCGAGCATTCGGCGGCGGCGTCGTTCGCCCCCAACCCCGCCTACCTCGACCCGCTGGCGATCGTCGAGCTCGCCGTCGAGGCGGGATGCAACGCCGTGGCGAGCACCTTCGGGGTGCTGGCGATGGCTTCACGACGGTACGCCCACCGGATCCCGTTCATCGTCAAGATCAACCACAACGAGCTCCTCAGCTACCCGAACACCTACGACCAGATCATGTTCGGCACCGTGCGCCAAGCCTTCGACCTGGGGGCGGCCGGGATCGGCGCGACCATCTATTTCGGGTCGGACCGGTCCGACCGCCAGCTCCAGGAGGTGGCCGAAGCCTTCGCCGAGGCCCACTCCCTGGGGATGTTCACGGTCCTGTGGTGCTACCTCCGCAACCCGGCCTTCAAGGTCGACGGCGTCAACTACGAGAGCGCGGCCGACCTCACCGCCCAGGCCAACCACCTCGGGGTGACCATCGAAGCCGACCTGATCAAACAGAAACAGCCCACCACCAACCGCGGCTTCGAAGTGATCGGCTTCGGGAAGACCGACACCCGAATCTACGACGAGCTGGCGTCCGACCACCCGATCGACCTGACCCGCTGGCAGGTGGCGAACTGCTACATGGGACGGATCGGGCTCATCAACTCCGGCGGCGCCTCGGTCGGAGCAGGGGACCTGGCCCAGGCGGTGCGGACGGCGGTGATCAACAAACGAGCCGGCGGGCAAGGCCTGATCTCGGGCCGGAAGGCCTTCCAGCGCCCGATGGCGGAAGGGATCGAGCTGCTCCACGCCATCCAGGACGTCTATCTCGATCCCGACGTGACGATCGCCTGACCCCACCCGTCCGTCACGGCTTCTCGCCCGCGGCGACGGCTTGGAGCACGTCCGGGTCGAGCACCCGCACCCGCCGGTAACCCGTCTCGACCCCTCCCAGCTCCCGTAACCGGGCGAGGCTCTCGTTCACCGTCTGACGGGATGCTCCGAGCAGCATGGCGATGGAGGCCTGGGACAACGCCACCTCGCCGTCGGATCCCCGTTCCTCCAACAAGAGGTCGGCGACCTGGGCCAGGACGGTCTTGTGCATCAGGTGGATGACCCGGCGTTGGGTCTCTTCCAGCTGCCGGAGCCCCGCCACCAGCCAGCGCATGCAGATCGCCGGATGCTTCGCCAGGGCAGGCAGGAGCCGGTCACGGTCGAAGCGGAAGGCCCGGACCCGGCCCACGGCCCGGGCCGAAGAGATGTAGGTGCCGCCGCCGAACATGGCGATGTCTCCGATCACCGAACTGGGTCCCACCCGGGCGACGACCCGCCTCGACCCCGAAACGGTGCGGTAGATGTCCACCTCGCCGCCTTCGATCAGGTAGGCGGCGTCGGCGACCTGGCCCTCTTTGAACAGATGGGTCCCCGGGTACTTGTGGACGATCTCGGCGGCCTCTTCGAGGAGTTGGAGGTCCCTGGGGGAGAGGGGGAGGTAATCGGGGCGTCCGAACGACCGGGCGAGCCAGGCGAGATGCTGGTGGTCGGGCATGGTGACTCGTTCAACCTTCGGTGCCGACCGGATGTTCCGTGACGCTCGAAGAGCCCGGACGCCCGTCTGGTGGTGGCCGACGGTGGAGGCTCCGACCCGGGCACGGTCACCGGAGCGCCGGATCCCAATCCCAGGCGAACGCGGCGAAACCCCCACCGGTGTGCCAGAACACCACGTCGTCGCCCGGCCGAAACCGGCCACGTTCGATCTCGCCCCGGAGACCGGCCAACGCCTTCCCCGTGTAGGTCGGGTCGAACACGAGCCCGGTGAGCCGGGTCGCTTCGCCGACTGCCGCCAGCTGCTCGTCGGAGGCGAGCCCGTATCCGTCCCCTACGTACGCGTCGGTGAGTTCCCAGGCGGTGGCGGCGGGTGGTTCGTCTTCGGCTGCGGCGAGGATCCGCCGGATCCGCCGGTCGAGCTCCGCGACGGGCTCCCCGACGGAGCATCCGACGACGGGGACGTCCAGACCGAGGCGGGCGAACCCCCAGGCCAGCCCGGCCGTCGTCCCCCCCGAGGACGCCGCGTGCCAGATCGCCGCCGGACGCAACGCACCGAGTTGGCCGGCGAGCTCTTCGGCGGCCGTGACCAACCCCCACATGCCGATCTCGTCCGATGCCCCTTCCGGGATCACCCATGCCGACCCCAACGACGCAGCGGCTTCGCGCATCACCTCGTCCCGCCGGGCGTAGCCTTCGGGATCCACGAACCGGCATTCGGCTCCCGCCAGACGCTGCAGGAGGTGGTTGCCGACGACCTCGGACGGTGGACGACCGTCGGGAGATCGGAGGTACAGGACACACCGCAGACCCAGCCGGGCCGAAGCGACCGCCGTCGCCCGGCAATGGTTCGACTGGACCGCGCCGCAGGTGATCACGGTCGACGCCCCGGCCTCCCGGGCGGCGGCGAGGTGGTACTCGAGCTTCCTCACCTTGTTCCCCGACAACCCGAACCCGGTGAGGTCGTCCCGTTTCACCCAGATCGACACCTCCCACGCCTCCGACAGCCGGTCGGCGCGCTCGAAGGGGGTCGGGAGACGGGCGAGGCCGATACGTGGAGGCGGCATCGGCGCACGGTACCAGCGACGCACCCCTGCGGCGGCGGGCGCCACACGCCGCCGGGCCGGTCGGGTCAGCCCCGACCGCCGGCGAGGGAGGCGGCGAACGGGCTCCGGCGGAGACGGACCATCGCCACCACCCCGAGGGCCGGGCCGACCGCCAGACCTGCGAACGCCCACCGCCACCCCGCCGCCTCGGCGACCAGGGGGACCCCCCGGATGGTGACGAGGGTGAGGAGGAAACCCAGCGCCGTCTGGAGGGTGAGGGCGGTTCCCCGGGCTTCGTCGTCGGCGGTCTCGGTCACCATCGCCGAGAACTGGGCCGAGTCGGCGACCACCGTGAAGCCCCACACGAGGAACAACGGGACGACGATCCACGGTGCCGCCCCGAAGAGCCACGGGGTGGCGAGGGCGATCGCCCCCGACAGCACCATCGACAGTCCCGCCGAGAGCGTCCGACCCGAGGTGTCGGCGATCCGCCCGAATACGTAGGAGCCGAGACCGCCGACGGCGATGACGAAGAACGTGACGACGGGGATCGGACCGTAGGAGACACCGGCGGCGGCCGCCGACGCGGCGAGGAACGCCGCCGCCCAGGTCCACAGGGCGTACAGCTCCCACATGTGCCCCAGATAGCCGAAGGTGGCGAGCCGCACACCCCGGTTGTCGATCACGGTGGCGACGAGTCTCCGGTCGAAGGGGTGGGTCGGCACCTCGTAGGGACCGTCGGTGACCCCCACCCACATGGCCCCGGCGGCGACCACTGCGAGCACCGAGGCGGCGGCCACCACCCCCTGCCATCCGAACCCGAGGCCTCGGATGAGATGGGGTGCCGCCGACCCGACGGTGAGAGCCCCGACCAGGATGCCCATCGCGGTGCCCCGCCCGCGCCGATACCAGCCGGCCATCACCTTGAGGCCGCTGGGATACACACCGGCCAGGGCGGCGCCGGTGACGAAACGCAACCCGACCGCCAGGACGTACCGGTCACCGTCGACCAACAGGAGGGCGGCGTTGGTGGCGGCACCGAGGAGGGCGGAGCCGACGAAGAGGGTGCGGCTGGCCACGATGTCGGACAGGTTGAAGCC
>WFOA01000022.1 GCA_015488325.1 Acidimicrobiia bacterium
GCCTTCCCACTCCCCGAAGCCCATCTCGACGAGGAGGGGGTGGGAGGTGGGGGGCCGCCCGTCGGCCAGGACGAGGGCCGTGTCGGCCGCTCGGGCGAGCGGGGAGGTCCACACCCGGTCGACCGGCCCGTACCACGCCGCCAGACGTCGGGCCTGTTCCCGACCTTCGGCGTCGAGGCCGGCCCCGCTCTGGCCTTGGATACGGCGTTCCTTGTTGGCGGCGGTGACGCCGTGACGTACGAAGGCGACCACGGGGACGCCGTCTCGGCGCATCGACGCCACCCAGCGGGTCTCCCGGCCCAGATGGGTGGCGTCGTTGAACCGCCGAAGCCGGAACGCGTCCGGTTCGCCGACGAGGAGGGTGACGGCCGTGTTCTCGACGATCGGGTATCCCCGCCGTCCGGGGGGTCGACCCAGCAGCCGTCCCACGATGGCGTCGATGACCCCGCCGTGGGTGACGACCGCCGCCTTGGCGTCTCCGAGCCGTTCGGCGAGACGCCCCAGACTGTCGGCGATCCGCTCTTCGAACTCCGCCGGCGACTCGCCGCTCCCCCCGAGACGGAGCTGCTCGCCGGCACGCAGGGCGGCGAGGAGATCGCCTGCTTCCCGCTGCACCTCGTCGAAGGTCTTGCCTTCCCATCGACCGAGGTCGATCTCCCGCCATGACGGGTCCAGCTCGACGTGGCCTCCCAGGGCCCGGGCCGTGTCGGCGGCCCGGTCGAGGTCGGAGGCAACCACCAGGTCGAAGGCGTCCGGCCCGAAACGCCGCCCCAGCGCCAGGCTCTGGCGGCGGCCCTCGTCGGTGAGGGGGCTGTTCCCCTGGCCTTGCCACCGGGCCTCGACGTTGGCGGTGGACTCGCCGTGTCGGATGAGGACGATCTCCATCGCCGACGAGGCTAGAGACGAATCGGCACCACCCCGAATCGGGCCGGTGCCGCACCGTCCGGCCTCGGCGGGGGAATGCGAGCCGTCTCCGTCCGGTTGGACGGTGGGTAGATGAGCGAGGCCCCGACGATCGACTACGACGACGCCGCCCGGATCGCCTTCGACGCCACGTCACCGGCGAACCGGGGAGGCCTCCGGATAGGCCTCGAAGTCGAATACCTCCCCGTGGTGGTGGACGACGACGGCTGCCCCGCCGGTCGACCAAACCTCCCCACCCTCCTCCACGTCCTCGACGGATTGGGAACGCCCACCACCGTCGCCGGCAACCCCGCCCTCGATCTCGGTCGGCTCGGGGTGGTGACGTTCGAGCCGGGCGGACAGATCGAACATGCGGGTCCACCCCTCCCCCCGGGCCGGGCCTTGGAGGTGGCCGCCGTCGTCGAATCCGCGGTGGCGGAACGTCTGGCGGCGGCCGGGATGGCGTCACTGTCGCTGGGGTGGGACCCGTGGCACGATCCCGAGACGGTCGGCCAGCAGCTCCCCGGTGACCGCTACCGGGCGATGGACCGCTACTTCCGCCGCCGAGGGGACCTCGGGCCCCAGATGATGCGCAACACCTGTGCCCTCCAGGTCAACGTCGACACCACCTTGGATCGCTGGAAGACGGCCTGCGTCATCGCCCCTCTGCTCACCGCCACCTTCGCCACCGCACCAGACGCCCACGCCGGTTCCCGCCGGGCGTCGATCTGGCAGCGGCTCGACCCGACGAGGACGGGGGTGCCGTCGCCGGATCGGGGCCCAGCCGACGCCCTGTTCGACCTGGCCCTCATGGCCGACGTCCTCCTCGTTCGTCGTCCCGGCGGCAGCATCCCGGGAGTGCCGGGCTGGACCTTCGCCGACTGGATCGACCGGGACCATCCGGTCTACGGGCGTCCCGACGAAGCCGACTTCGCCTACCACCTCACCACCCTGTTCCCCGAGGTGCGTCCCCGCCGGGGATGGCTGGAGCTCCGGGGGATCGACGCCCTCCCCGCCCGGAGCCGGGAGGCAGCCGTCGTCCTGGTCACCGGGGGACTCTACGATGGGCGGGCCGCCGACGAGATCCGGGAGATCATGTCCCCCCACCTCCATGACCTGTCCGACCTGTGGAGGAACGCCGCCCGGGCCGGTCTGACACATCCGACCGTCGGTTCGCTGGCCGACGCCGTGTGGGCGGCGGCTCTGGACGGTGCCCGCAGGTCGGGACTGTTCGACGAGGCTCACCTCGCCTCCGCCGAGGAGTACCTCGACCGCTGGGTGGCCACCCGCCAGGCACCGGGCCGGTGGCTCGCCGAACGCACCCCGGAGGAGGTCGTCGCCTGGGCGGCGTCGACGGCGACGGTGACGGCATGACCGACCGGTCCGAAGTCCGGCGCCGTCGCCTTCGAGCGGACCTGGAGACGGTCCGCCGCCGAACGGTCGGCCTGGTGGATCCCCTCGACGACGACGACCTGACCCGGCAGTTCGACCGGATCATGAGCCCGGTCGTGTGGGACGTCGGCCATGTCGGCAACTTCGAGGAGCTGTGGCTGCTTCGGACGGTCGCCGGGCGGCCGCCCCACGACCCACGGCTCGACGTCGTCTACAACCCCTTCGAGAACCCGCGCTGGTGCCGAGGCGACCTCGACATCCTGGGGCCGCGGGAAGCGGAGGACTATCTCCGGGAGGTCCGAGGTGACGCCTTTGCGATCCTCGACGGGGCCGATCTGACATCCGACGATCCGCTCCTCCGGGACGGATACGTCTTCGAGATGGTGGCCCAACACGAAGCCCAGCACCAGGAGACGGTGCTCCAAGCCCTCGACCTGCGCACCGACCTCGCTCCGTACCCTCCCGCCCGCCGTCGGATGGTCCCCGATGCCCCGCCGGTGGACGACACCGAACGGGTGCTCATCCCGGAAGGCCCCTTCACGTTGGGGACCGACGACCGCCGCCGCGCCTACGACAACGAACGTCCCGCCCACACCGTCCACCTCCCGACCTTCGCCATCGACCGGTTCCCGGTGACGGCCCGGCGCTACGCCGAGTTCGTCGCCGCCGGCGGCTACCGCCGCCCCGACCTGTGGTCCGATGCGGGTCGCTCCTGGCTGGAGGAGACCGGCCACGAAGCCCCCCAAGGCTGGATCCCCGACGTGGGCGGCGGGTGGCTGGTCCGCCGGTTCGGCCACGTCGTCCCCCTCGACCCGGCCGAGCCGGTCCAGCATGTGTGTTTCTACGAGGCCGAGGCGTTCTGCCGGTGGGCCGGCGGCAGGCTCCCCACCGAAGCCGAATGGGAGAAGGCGGCCCGGTGGGATCCCCGGTCGGGTCGATCGCACCGCTACCCCTGGGGTGAGGTCGAACCCACCCCCCGCCACGCCAACCTGAACCACGTCGGATGGGGCCCGGCGCCGGTGGGGAGTTTCCCGGCGGGGGCGTCACCGACGGGTGTCGAGCAGATGGTGGGGGACGTCTACGAATGGACCTCCAGCTTCTTCCGACCGTATCCCGGGTATGCGACGTTCCCCTACCCCGAGTACTCGGAGGTCTTCTTCGGAGACGAGTACCGGGTGCTCAGGGGGGCGTCGTGGGCGACCACCGACCTCGTCGCCCGTGCCACCTTCCGAAACTGGGACTATCCGATCCGTCGGCAGATCTTCGCCGGGTTCAGGGTCGTGTGGGAGCCGACCTGATGTGCCGGATCGCAGCGTACGTGGGCCCGGGTCGACCCCTCGCCGACCTCGTGTACACCCCACCCCATTCCCTCTCCCATCAGGCGTTCCGGCCCCGAGAGCTGGTCCACGGCCATGTGAACGTCGACGGGACCGGGGTGGCGTGGTGGCCGACGCCCGACACCGAACCGCTCCGTTACGTGACCGCTGCCACCCCGTGGGCCGACCCCAACCTCCCGGACCTGTCCCGGCGACTCACCGGCACGACGATCCTCGGTGCCGTCCGGTCCGCCACCCCCGGTGTCGGCTTCGGCACCGACCACGTCGCCCCCTTCGTCGTCGACGGCGTCGCCTTCGCCCACAACGGCTGGTTCCAGGGTCTGGCGGGGCCGGTCGGACGGGCCCTGGTGGCCGACCTGCCCGACCCCCTCCTCGAACATCTCCGGGTGTGGAACGACTCGCGGCTGCTGTTCCTCACCGTCCTCGCCGGGGTGGGGGACGGGTTGGACCTGGCGAAGGCGACGGCCCGAGGGGTGGGACGGGTCGCCGACCTCTGCGCCCGGCATGGGCTCGTGACGTCCCTGACGGTGGTCGCCACCGACGGCGGCCGCCTGGTCGCCACCCGCGCCGCCTTCGGGGAACGGGTGAACTCTCTCTACGTCCTCGTCGACGACGACGCCGTATGGATGGCGTCGGAGCCCCTCGACGAACGACGGTGGGAACCGGTGCCTGCAGGCTCCCTGGTTCAGGCCCGACCCGGCACCGTGGACGTGGAGACCCTCGACGGGCTCGAAGGGTGCGCCGAGTGAGAACCACCGGAGACGCTCCCGTCACCGTTCGTCGTCTCTCCGCCCCGAACGACTTCCGAGCGCAGCTCGCCGCCGACGTCGCCGCCGGGATGCGAGCCACCCCCAAGCAGATCCCGTCCCGGTACTTCTACGACGCGGTCGGTTCGGCCCTGTTCGAGGAGATCACCCGCCTCCCCGAGTACTACCTGACCCGGGCCGAGACGGAGATCCTCGCCGACCGGGCATCCGAGATCATGCGGTTGGTCGAACCGGACGAGCTGGTCGAGCTCGGTTCGGGGTCGTCCACCAAGACCCGCCTGCTCATCGAGGCGATGCGAACCACCGGGGGCAGCCGGTACGTGCCCATCGACATCTCCGAGGCAGCACTCCGGGAGGCGGCCGTGGCCTTGTGCAGCGACTACACGTGGCTGGAGGTGGAGGGACTGGTCGGCGACTTCCACACCGACCTCCGTCTCCTCCGGCGCCGAGGGCGACGGCTGCTCGCCTTCCTCGGTTCGACGATCGGCAACTACCCGCCGGCGGGACGGGCCGAGCTGTTGACGACGATCGCTGCGACCCTCGACGACGGCGACGCGCTGCTCCTCGGCGTGGACCTCGTCAAAGACGTGCCGACGATGGTCGCCGCCTACGACGACACGGCCGGTGTGACGGCTCGGTTCACGAAGAACGTGCTCGACGTCGTCAACCGTGAGCTCGACGCCGACTTCCCCACCGACGAGTTCACCCACGTTCCCCGCTGGAACGCCGAGCAGTCTCGGATGGAGGCGTGGCTGCGCGCCGACCGGGACATGGATGTGCACATCCGGGCCCTCGACATGACGGTGCCGATCGCCGCCGGGGAGGAGATCCACACCGAGGTGTCCTGCAAGTTCACCCGGGAGGGGATCACGGCGGAGCTGGGCGCGGTCGGCCTGGGCCCGGTGGCCTGGTACACCGACCGCGCCGAACGGTTCGGGCTGGTGGTGGCCCGTCCCCGCTGACCTCGGACCGAGACGGGCCGGCCCCGACTCAGATGAACGCCGAGGCGAAGATCAGCGAGACGATCGTCATCACCTTGATGACGATGTTCATCGCCGGCCCCGAGGTGTCCTTGAACGGGTCTCCAACGGTGTCGCCGATCACCGCCGCCTTGTGGGGATCCGATCCTTTCCCTCCGAAGGCGCCGGCCTCGATGAACTTCTTGGCGTTGTCCCAGGCGCCGCCGGCGTTCGCCATGAAGATGGCGAGGAGGAAACCCGTCACCAGGGCGCCGGCAAGGAAACCGCCGAGGGCTTCGACGTCGGTGAATCCGATGATGAGCGGCAGCACCACCGCGAGCGCCCCCGGGACGATCATCTCCCGCAGCGCGGCGGCGGTGGCGATGTCGACACAGGTCGTGTAGTCGGCCCTCACCCCTTCTTTGCCTTCCCGCAGGCCCGGGATCTCCCGGAACTGGCGCCGGACCTCTTCGATCATCTTGTTGGCCGCCCGGCCGACGGCGTTCATCGTCATCGCCGCGAACAGGAACGGGAACATCGCCCCGAGGAACAGTCCAACGGTGGTCGGCGCCCGGGTGAGGTCGATCCGGTCGAGGCCGACGGCTTGGGTGAAGGCGGCGAAGAGTGCCAGGGCGGTGACGGCGGCTGATCCGATGGCGAAACCTTTGGCGACCGCCGCGGTCGTGTTGCCGAGCGAGTCGAGGGCGTCGGTCGTCTCCCGCACCTCCGGCTCCAGTCCGGCCATCTCGGCGATCCCGCCGGCGTTGTCGGCGATCGGCCCGTACGCGTCGACCGAGATGGTGATCCCCAGGGTGGCGAGCACGCCGATGGCGGCGATGGCGACCCCATAGATCCCACCTCCGTTCCCCAGGCCCCATTCACCGGCGAAGAACGCACCGAGGATGCCCAAGGCGACGACGATCACGCTGAACGCAGCCGAGCGCATCCCTTCGGCGATCCCCGAGATGATGACGGTGGCCGGTCCGGTCTGGGCTTGACGTGCGATCTCTTTGACGACCTTGAAATGGTCGGAGGTGAACCATTCGGAGATACGCCCGACCGCCAGCCCGACGACGAGGCCGATCGCCACCGCCAGGAACACCCCGACCGGGTTGTCGGCTTTGCCGCCGAAGATCCAGTACGACAGGCCGAAGACCCCGGCCGCGGTGAGGATGGCCGACGAATAGGTGCCCCGGTTGAGGGCCGCGGCCAGGTTGTCGCCGGCGGGACGGACGAGGAACGACCCGATGATCGACGCCAGCATCCCGAGGGCTCCCACCGCCAGGGGGAAGATGATCGCCTCGGCCTGGAATCCTTTTCCGGCGAAGGCGATCGCGGCGAAGGCGATGGGAGCGACCAGGGCGCCCACGTAGGATTCGAACAGGTCGGCGCCCATGCCGGCGACATCGCCGACGTTGTCTCCGACGTTGTCGGCGATCACCGCCGGGTTGCGGGGGTCGTCTTCGGGGATCCCGGCCTCCACCTTTCCGACCAGGTCGGCGCCGACGTCGGCGGCCTTGGTGTAGATGCCTCCGCCGACACGGGCGAACAGGGCGATCGACGAGCCCCCCAGTCCGATGGCCGTGATGATGTCCGCCCAGTCGTCGAGCCCCAGGACGTTGTTGAAGAGGATGAACCCGAGGGCCACCCCGGCCAGCCCGAACCCGGCCACGGTGAAGCCCATCACCCCTCCACCCCGAAACGCCAAGGGGAGGGCCTTGGCGACGCCGCCGACGCGGGCGGCTTCGGTGGTGCGGGCGTTGGCGGCGGTGGCGATCCGCATCCCGACGTAGCCGGCGCCACCAGACAAGAGCGCCCCGAACACGTAGGCGACCGCGCCCCAGGGACGGCCCCAGTCGAGGAGGGCGGCGATGAGGACCGCCATCACCACGACGAATACCGCCACCCACGAGTACTCGCGCCGGAGGAACGCCATGGCCCCTTCACGGATGGCATTCGATATCTCCACCATCTTCTCGTTGCCCTGGGACATGGACAGCACCGACCGGGCGAAGTAGATCGCCAGGGCCAGGGCGGCGAGTCCGGCTACGAGCGCGGCGTACAAGAACAGGTCGTTCATCGCGGATTCTCTCCCGGGACGCGGAAAACCGCGCCGGAGTATAGGAACCGACGACCGAGCCTCCGTCGCGGCTTGGTACCGCGGCGGGTCCGCCCGTAGCGTCCGTCCCGCCATGGGTTGTCGTCGTCTCGTCGCCCTCGGACTGATCGTCGCCGCCTGTTCGACGTCGCCGGTCGGCGGATCCACCACGACGACCACCGCCGCCACCACCATCTCGACGACGTTCCCGACGACATCGACCTCCCATCCGACGACCACCCTCCCCGCGTTCTCCGTCGACCTCCCCGACGCTCCCGCCGCCATCGTCGACGCCGTCGCCGCCGTCTACCGCTACGCGTACGGGTTCCCGGTCGCCCCACCGGATGTGCCTTCCGACCTGGTGCCCGACCCTCGCAACCTTCGGCCTGTCGAACTCGCCGGCGAAACGGCGGTGGCGTCGTTTCGGGGTTCGTCGGTGGCGGTCGTGGGATCGGCGAGGACGTCTGGGCGGCGGTGGAAGACGGGTCGGGATGGCGGATCGTCGGCGGTTCGGCACCGTCCGTCGGTCTCGACCCGTGATGGGGCGGAACGCCCCGCGTGGTGGCGATCATCGGTTCGGATGCCCGTCCTGGCGAGAACCGAGACCGGGCCCACGCCGACAGTCTCCATCTGGTTGCCGTCGACGGTGCCGGCCGGGGAGCGGTCGTCGGCATCCCCCGGGACGCCTACACCGACATCCCTGGACGGTCCCGCAACCAGGTGAACGCCTCCCTCGCCCTGGGCGGGCCCGATCTGGCCTCCGACACCCTCGAACATCTGACCGGTCTGGACCTCGACGGCTACGTCATCACCGGCTTCGAAGGGTTCGGGAAGCTGATCGGGATCCTCGGTGGGGTGGAGGTGGACGTGCCGTTCGCCATCGCCGACAAGGCCGCCAAGGCCTATCTGGATGCCGGGAGACAGATCCTCGACGGTGCCCAGGCCCTCGCCTTCTCCCGGGCCCGGAAGACGATCCCCGGCGGCGATTTCACCCGCCAGGCCCACGGCGGGCTGGTGATCAAGGGGGCGGTGGCGATGCTGAAGCTACGGGGTCCCCTCGCCCTACCGGGGATCATGGAGCAGAGCGAACCGTGGATCACCACCAACCTCTCGGCCGAGGAGCTGCTGACCTTCGCTCTGGGGGCGATCGACCTCGACCTGGGCAGCGTGGAGAACCAGGTGGTTCCGGGTCGGGCCGTCACCATCGACGGCAAGTCGGTAGTGCAGCTCACCGACGGCGCCGCCGACCTCTTCGCCGACCTGGCCGACGGCGCCCTGGAGGTGACAGAGGGTTGACCCCCCCTCCCCCCCGACGTCGTGTAGCTTTCCGGTTGGGGTGCTGGGAGGTAGAAGGGAGAACGAA